>CALJEW010000376.1 GCA_938074585.1 uncultured Rhodospirillales bacterium
TACTCAAAGGGCTTAGAATTAGGGATGTACATAACCACTAATTTTCCAGAGATTTAATACGTGACTTCATGACTATCCTATTTGATTATTGGTTTTTAAGGGCCTCAACACCGGGCAGTTCTTTCCCTTCAATCCACTCCAAAAAGGCCCCACCCGCCGTTGATATGTAACTAAAGTCATTAGTAACACCTGCATTGGCTAATGCGGATACGGTGTCGCCACCGCCAGCGACGGATAACAAGCTTCCCTCGGTGGTTAATCGTGCGGCTTCTCGGGCAATAGCATTGGTGCCAAAATCAAAAGGGGTGACCTCAAAGGCACCCAAGGGACCATTCCATAGAAGTGTTTTACATTGACTAAGGCGCGCCTTTAAATCGGCTACAGAAGCTGAGCCAAAATCCAAGACCATCCACTCATCAGGGATCATGTTTACGGCAACGACTTTATTTGCTGTGCCTTCGGCAAATTTTTCTGCAACGGCAACATCAATGGGAAGAACAATCTCGCAATTGGTTGTTTTTGCACGTTCAATAATATCTAGGGCTTGAGTTGCCATGTCTGCTTCATATAGTGACTTTCCAACGTTAATGCCTTGCGCATACAAAAATGTGTTTGCCATGGCACCACCAATAATCACAATGTCAGATTTTACCACCAAATTACCCAACACATCCATTTTGGTTGAGATTTTGGAGCCCCCAACTAGAGCGGCTACGGGGTGCTGTGGATTTTCTAACACATTTGATAAGGCATCTAATTCAGCTTGCATAAGCCGCCCAGCCGCCGATGGTAAAATTTGTGCAATGGCTTCGGTGGAGGCATGAGCCCGGTGCGCACATGAGAAGGCATCGTTGATATAGATATCGCCCAAGGCGGCTAATTTTCCGGCAAAAATGGCGTCATTGGCTTCTTCTGCAGAATGGAAGCGTAGGTTCTCGAGAACTAAAATATCGCCGTTGTTCATGCTTGCAATAACGTCTGATGCTGCCGCTCCAATGCAATCGGATGCAAATGCAACATCCTTCCCCATTTCTTTTGCTAAGGCATCGGCAATTGGGCGCAACGACATTTTGGCCACAACGTGGCCCTTGGGGCGGCCAAAGTGCGACAGCACAACAACCCGCGCACCCTTATCTACAAGCTCACTTAAGGTAGCAAGGCTGCGGTCAATCCGGGTTGTGTCGGTTATTGTTCCGTCCTTCATGGGGACGTTTAAGTCGCAACGAACCAGTACGGTTTTCCCAGATACCTGCATGTCATCAACGGTTTTAAATGTGCTCATAAAATATTGCTCCTAAGGTAAATCTAAGAAGTTGTTATAACGCCAATGCCAGAGCCCGCAAGCACAACACCCGCTGCGCGGTTTAAGTTGCGTCTGGCACAGAGGATTGGAAAAAATGGCATGCTTGGTTTGCCACAATGGGATAGGTCCGAAGAATTAAGCCCGTATCCACAATCTTGAGTAAGGAGAGAAATATCCCGTCAAACTAGTTTAAGGCATCTAAATCGATAAATTATGGCAATAATCCAACATAAAACAAAATGGCTTTTGGATCGGCGAGTGCGTCTAAAAACCATTTAAGAATATTTTAAAAGTACCTTCTGCTTTTGGAGTTAAAGCTAAATACCCTAAATAAATTAAACAACAGCCACCAAGAACGTGAATTAAAAAATATTTCGTGGAAAACACGCCTCACAACGGTAAGCCCCACAATTAGGGCAATAACAAAAACCAAGTTACCTAATAAAGTTCTACATACAAATAAGAACTTATTATGCACACCGTAGGTCAACAAAATTTTGGTAGTGGTAATTACGCTAGGACCTGGAGCGAAATTAATAATCAAGATCGCGATAATAAGTGCGATCAGGGTTTCAATTGGCATAGTAAGTATCAAATATTTTTGCAGTTCTAATGATCTATTTGTATCAGTGACTACATCTAATGCCGCAAAATTAATAGCTAGGGTTATTTAGATAAAGCGCTGGCTTGCTCCAAGGCATGACCAGCTTTTTCTGTATCACCTAAAACTTCATAGGCTTTGGATAACCGGAGCCAGCCTTGGCGGTCATTGGGGTTTTCTTTTAAGCGGTCAGCTAAACGCTTGACCATGGAAAGGATCATTTCTTGGCGCTCATCCGCACTCATTTCACCCGCTGCTTTGATTTCGGATTGGCTTGGACCGGGAGCTGTTACTTGGATGGATTTTCTAATATCAGCCCCAATCTTCTGGGCTTCTAGAGACGGTTTGATAGAAGCTATATCTATTTTGGATTTTTTGGCTGCATCTTTGATTTGTGATTGTACTGTTTGTATCCACGGCGCATCGGGTAACGATATTGCCAACAAGTCGACCCAATCTTGGATGGCCAAGCGCATATTACCTGTTTGGGCATGATGAAGAGCAATGTAATAGAGGGCTTTTGGGTGGGCGGCGTTTATTTTGTGAGCATATTTTAAGGACTTTAATGCATCTCCGGTGACTTGGCCCTCATTGCTAAAAATCAGGGTTTCAGCATAATCGGTGAGGATATCTATATTTTTGGGACTTAGTGCAAGGGCCTGTTGATAAGCTTTGACGGCCCGTGAAAACTGCCCCAGCGACGTTGCAGAACGCCCTAGCATAAGCCAGCCTTCTAAGTTGTTAGGGTCTGTGGTTAATTTTTGTTCAAGTCGATCTATCAGCGTTGTCATTTCAGAAATAGCTTGGCCACCGGATTGCGCTTTGCGTTCTTTTTCAATGTCTCTGTCCACAAAAGCCAAATTACCCAAAGTCGGAGATCCCAAATAGCTATAAGCAGCTACTGAGCCAATAGATAAAAAGAGCACCAATCCAAATGCAGTTATCATTTTGGGATTGGAAGGTTCAGAAGATGCGTTGAGGGCAGCAGCTGATTGATCGGCAGCAACAATAAGCTTGTGTTGAATTTCAGTTTTAACCGCGTCTAATTGTTCGGTGGTTAACAGGCCGCGGTCAAACTCACGGTCAGCTTCTTTTAATTGGTCTTTATATATAGCAACGTCATAGCTTTCCCGGACATTGATTTGAGTGTCGCGGGCGACCAGTATGGGCCATATCAACAAACCTAAAGTGATGATAATAGTTAGTGCAATTATTATCCATATTAGGCTCATTGGTTGTCCTCCGCCAATAGTTCCGCCACTCGCATTTTTTCTGCTTCGGTTAGTGGGGCAGAGGCAGGAGCTGTTATTTTTTTGTTTTTGCGAAAGAATAAAATAGCCGCAATCAAACCACCTAAAATTAGCAGCAAGGGGCCAAGCCATAAAACCAATGTCGCCATATTAAAGGGTGGTTTTAATAATACAAAATCGCCATAACGTGAAACAACATAGGTTACTACTTGGTCATTGCTATCGCCTGCAGTAATCCGTTCGCGAACCAAAACGCGCAAATCCTTGGCCAGGGATGCATCCGAATCATCAATTGATTGGTTTTGGCAGACTAAGCAGCGTAACCCTTTACTTATATCGCGGGCCCGGGCTTCTAGGGCGGGATCAGTTAAAATTTCGTTCGGATTGACTGCGTTGGCAGGGAGTGTGCTTAGCAGCGTCCACATAAAAAGGCATATAAACAATCGCATTCTAAGAACTGCTTTCTTTACGTAAAAGGGCGATTAGTGGTTTTAGAGTGGTTTGCCAAAGTTGTTGATTGATAGGGCCAATGTGCTTGAATCGAACGATGCCCTTTTTATCTACTAAAAAAGTTTCAGGCGCACCGGTCACACCAAAAGAAATAGCGGCTTTACTTTTTGGATCATCACCAGCAAGCGTATAGGGGTCTCCATGTTTTTTGAGCCATAAAGGCCCCGCTGATCTATCATCTTCGCGCCAATCAATGGCGTGAATGGGGACAAGGTTTTTTTGTTTGAGCGCCATTAAAAAAGGATGCTCAACCCGGCATGCAACACACCAAGAACCAAAAACATTGACCAAAGTAACATCGCCTATTAAGTCCGCACTTTTGAACCCCGTATCATCGCGTCCTTGTAATCCTGCGAGGGTAAATTCTGGAACCGGTTGGCCGGTTAACATGTTTTGCAATTTGCGGGGGTCTTTGGTTAGGCCGACGGCAAAGTAGCCAGCCATAACCATAAAGACTAACAAAGGTACGATGAAGAATAAACGCTTATTCATGATGTTGAACTAACCGAATCGGGTATCGCGGATGCATGTTGGCGCTTGTGTGGAACGCCGACACGGTGGCGTCGATCCGTCATACTTAACGTACCGCCAAACATCATGACAATGCACCCTATCCACATCCAGACAACAAGGGGGTTGAAATAAATACGGGTTACATATGCACCTTCGTCTCCTTCGGCATCGCCAATAACAGCGTATAGATCGCCCATCAATGTGGTGTGAATAGCGGCTTCTGTTGTTGGCATTCGGGCGACGGGGTAATTACGTTTTTCAGCTTCCATAACCGTGAAAATTTGACCGTCTTTTCGGACCGTAAATTTGCCAAATAAAATCGTATAATTTGGGCCTTGTCCTTCGTGAGCACCTTCAAAGGTATACTCGTATCCGCCTACATTTACAGTTTCGCCTGGCTTCATGGTTTGTATGCTCTCAACTTTCCAGCCTCCCGCACCAGCCATTCCAGCTATGGCCAAGGCTAAACCAAAGTGCGCAAACGACATGCCCCAAGTGGATCTTGGGATGCGGCTTAAACGACGTATGCTTTCAGATAAAGGAGCACGGAACAAATGGATACGTTCATAAATTTCAGCAATAACGCCGGCCCCCAACCATGCAGCTAATGCGATCCCAATAACGCCCATAAAGGGCCCATCGGTCTCTACGCTCCATGCCGCAGCGCCAGCAACCAATGCAAACAAAAACGTAAACCGAAGCCTGCCCAATGCGGGTAGAATGTCTCCTCGTTTCCAATTCATAAACGGCCCAATAGCCATGGCAATAATCATTGGAACCATCAAAGGTAAGAACACAGCGTTAAAGAATGGTGCACCTACAGAGATTTTGGCGCCACCAATAACATCGATAAACAACGGATATAAGGTGCCCAACAATACGGCCGCCAATCCTGTTGTCATGATCAAATTATTTAACAGCAATGCCCCTTCACGAGATATCGGTTGGAATAAGCCTGTGCTTTTAAGCTGCGGACCGCGCCAAGCAAACAACACCAATGATCCACCGATTACGAAAACTAAAAGTGCCAAAATAAAGACACCACGGCTGGGGTCTGTGGCGAAAGCGTGAACGGAGGTTAATACTCCAGAGCGAACAAGGAAGGTGCCTAGTAAGCTCATAGAAAAAGCAATGATCGCAAGTAATACGGTCCAACCTTTTAAGGTGTCGCGTTTTTCAACGACAACGGCTGAATGGAGTAATGCGGTTCCGGCAAGCCAAGGCATGAACGATGCGTTCTCGACCGGGTCCCAGAACCACCAACCACCCCAACCCAATTCGTAATAAGCCCACCATGACCCAAGCGTAATGCCACCGGTCAAAAATATCCAAGCCGCCAGAGTCCAGGGCCGGACCCAACGTGCCCAAGCTGCATCAACACGTCCCTCAATCAGGGCCGCAATCGCAAATGAAAAGGCAATGGAAAACCCAACGTAACCCAAATACAGCATCGGTGGGTGAATGGCTAAACCCGGATCTTGAAGCAATGGGTTTAAATCTTGCCCGTTTAAGGGAGCTGGAAAAATGCGCTCGAACGGGTTTGATGTTAAGAGAATGAAGGCATAAAAACCAAGGGCGATCATCGCTTGAACGGAAAGCACACGGGCTTTGAATGCGGGTGGTAAGTTGCGGCCAAAAGCCGCAACAGCAGCCCCAAATAGTGCCAAAATGAAGACCCATAAAAGAAGCGATCCCTCATGGTTGCCCCAAGAGCCCGCGATTTTATAAAGAATGGGTTTATCCGTGTGCGAATTTTGGACAACGTTGACGACGCTAAAATCTGAAATTAAATAAACATGGATTAAACAACCAAACGCCAACGTCGTTAAAAAGAACTGCACATATGCCGTTGGGTTAGCAATGGCAATCCAAGCTGACATGTTCCTTTGTGCGCCAATAAGGGGCAAAGTGGCTTGCACGGCAGCGATAAGTAACGCCAAAATTAAGGCGAAATGACCTAGTTCAGCACTCATTTAGTTTTTACCTTTTCTTTGCCTTGCCATTGCCCAGATTTTTTAATGGCTTCTGCGACTTCCGGCGGCATGTAATTTTCATCGTGTTTAGCCAATACTTCATCGGCCACAAAAATATTCTTGATATATCGACCTTCTGCAACGATCCCTTGGCCTTCGCGGAACAAATCCGGCAATATACCTTTGTAGCTAACCGGCACGGTTTGGGCAGTATCGGTCACCCTAAATGTAATCACTCCGCCCTTGGGTTTTGTGACAGAGCCTTCTTCAACCAAGCCGCCTAAGCGCAAGCGCCGATCAGGGGTTGGTTTTTGGGCCAAAATATCTGTTGGACTAAAAAAAAAGACGATGTTTTCTTCAAAGGCTGTCAAAATCAATGCCGCCGCCGCCGCTAATAAAAAAAGGGCGATGCCAACAAAGGTTAGGCGCTTGTGTTTACGTTTCATTTTTTTTACTCGTTTGATAATGGGGGCGGTCAACAGCCAAGCCATCTAATTCTGTTTGAGAGTTCCGAACAAAGCGTCGACTTTGTAACCAAAGCAGAGCCAAAAGAAGGAAAACCATTCCGTAAGACGTCCAAATAAAGCTGCCATGGCCACCCATTTGAAAGTAAGAGATCAGCTGTTCCATTAGCTGGCCCTTTCAGTTGCTTTTTCGGGGGCGTTTGTTCTGGGAGGTGGGCCAGCGTGGACTTGACGCAAACGAAGGGCGCGAATTTTTACTTCGTTAATTTCACCCCGGATGCGCATCAGCATCACCCAGATATAGAACGCTTTGAAAGCGAATGCGATCAGGATCAATGGGATAAGCATACTTGAATGAATGGCAGGCCCATCAATTTTAATGACACTTGCTGGTTGATGAAGAGTATTCCACCAATCAACGGAAAACTTAATTGCCGGTACGTTTACGAACCCAACGAGTGCTAGAATGCTGGATGCCTTGGAACCTCGGGCCGGGTCGTCAAAAGCATTGGAAAGGGCCATGTAGCCCAAGTACAAGAAAAATAAAATCAAAACTGAAGTCAGCCGGGCATCCCATACCCACCACGTACCCCACATCGGCTTGCCCCATAGCGA
>CALJEW010000377.1 GCA_938074585.1 uncultured Rhodospirillales bacterium
AATATGGGTTTTTTTGGCTTATAACGTTTCCTCGATCTCATTGATTAAAGTTTGTTTCGGCTTCCTCATCAAAGCGCCCGGCTTTCGAAATAGGGTGAGAATAACCTCCAAAATGTAACCATCGATAATAAAATAATAAATCGGCCAGCCAACTAAAACTCGAAAACACCAACAACCAACGCCGCCCCAATCGAAACGGCAACCGTCATTCGTAAACCAAAGGCGTATGACGCTTTTGTTTCTTTTGTGTTTTCAATGGCACCCGCTTGCCCGGCAATACCTGCCGCTTCAGATGCAATCGTAATTAACTCAGGTTAAGCAACCTTGGTGCCAAATCCCAACAATAAGGCAAAATTCAAAATCCCAACCAAACTGCCTTTGCGGGGCATTGCTGTTGCCATGGCTGCCCCAATGGGAAATTAATACATCATCGTACCTACGCGTCAGATATTAATTTTTCAAGTCGATATTTGTTACAAGTTATTAATGATATTTTGAATGTCTTGAAAATTGAAGCCGGAGCAATGGATGTGGATCTTGAAGCGGTAAGTATTGAACAGTGTAAAGAAAGCTGCCTTCGGATGATGCAGGAACGCGCCTACGCTTGGAATATTTCACTGAAAACAACTATTTCCCCATTGTTACCTGATGCCCATGCCGATGAAGTTCGCGTCAAACAGGTTTTGCTCAATTTAATTTCAAATGCTGTGAAGTTTACGAATTTGGGTGGAAGTATTGATAATTTAGCTGGTGTTCTTGGTGATGGGTTCATCGAGGTGGTTTTATGCGATACAGGTACCGGTATCGCAAACAAGCGGATGGACGATATGTGTAAACATTTCGTGCAGGCAACCAACTCCCAACAATTTGCTCACGAAGGCACAGGTTTAGGGTTCGCGCTCGTGAAGTCGTTCACCGAAATGATGGTTGGTCAGGTGGGGATTGAAAGCACATTTAGTGAAGGCACCGCTGTTCGTATTACCTTATCTGTTTTTTAGGCGAAGCCGCCCTTGTTAGGCGATCGTTTATAGCCAGCCCAATGCCCGTATGCGGGATTGGGGCAACGGCAATTGTTCGGGCTTTAAGTTCGTCTAAGTGGCGTAAGGTCGCAAACAAGTTGGCCGCGGCTTCTGATAAATCTGCTGAAGGGCTTAAGCTATAGGGGCTTTCAGGGCCGTCTTGACCGAATCCTAAAAAAATTTCGTTTTCATAAGCAGTCGTCGCATTCAACCGAACGGGTGTGTTGGGGGCATAGTGCCTCGATAACATGCCTGGTGATTTGGGGGCTGTATCATCGTTGGTCGCAATTTTGATGGGGCCTATAGCCGCTTCGATGTCTTCTCTTAAAACACCACCTGGTCGCAAAAGTGTTGCAGTTGGGGTGGTCAGATCAAGAACTGTCGATTCAAGCCCTATAACACAACCACCACCATCAATGATTAATGTGGGCCCGGCTAACGTTGGGTCCGGCCAGTTGCTTTGCACATGTGGAGCCGTTGTTGGGCTGACGGCCCCAGATGTATTTGCACTGGGCGCTGCAATGGGAAGGGTGCAAGCCATTAATAAAGCTTTTGCAATGGGGTGTGCTGGTATGCGAATAGCGACACTATCCAAGCCCGCACTAACAAGTAAGGATAAGGGGCTGTTGTTGCGTTTAGGCAAAACTAGAGTGAGTGCACCAGGGCAAAAAAGATTACATATATTTCGGGCGCGCGCATCAATTTTAACATGTTCCGCCGCCGCTTCTATCGATGCAACGTGTACAATAAGTGGGTTAAATGTTGGCCGTCCTTTTGCTGAATAAATAGACGCCACGGCTGTATTATTCGTTGCATCGGCACCCAGACCGTAAACGGTTTCAGTTGGGAAAGCGACCAAGTCACCAGCAGATAAAGCAGTAGCTGCGGCTTCAATTCCGGTGGTGTTGGGTTTGATGACGCGCTTATCTGTTGAGGATGGCGCTGTCACGAGCTGCTTACGATGCCGGGGCCAGCTGCAATAAAGTGGGGGTTTTCATGTCCGGATTTGCCGTATCCCAGATCAACCCCATCAACGGTCTTTACGCTTCCGCCGGCAAACCGAAGAACGGCGTGGCCTGCAGCAGTATCCCATTCCATTGTTCGCCCAAACCGGGGATATAAATCCCCGCTTCCATCTGCTAGCAAACAAAATTTAAGGGAACTTCCGGCGCTAATTTCGTTGCCGATGTTAAAACCCTTTAAATACTCATCAACATCAGCCGAACGATGCGATCGGCTAACCATAGCGGTAATTGGGTTACCATTGTAGGTGTTGCATTCGATTTTTGTCGCGGCTTCACCTTTACGCTCAAGAAACGAGCCTGCAGCGCTGCCTGTATACGTTGCACCTGTCGCTGGAACGTGGACGACGCCTAAAACTGGTTTGCTGTTTTCGATTAAAGCAATGTTGACGGTAAATTCACCGTTGCCGTTGACGAACTCTTTGGTTCCGTCCAAAGGATCAATCAGCCAAAATGCAGTTCCGGTAACGTCTGGGATAATGCCCTCTGATGCCGCTTCTTCACTGACGATGGGGTAGCGGTCGGTTAAGCCTTCGCGAATGGAACGTAAAATCAGTGCTTCAGCCAATAGGTCTGCTTCTGTTACCTGCGAATTATCGTCTTTGGTTTCAACGCTAAACTCTGTTCTGTAGACTTTCATGATTTCAATGCCAGCGCGTTTAGCAATATTAGAAACCTGTTTGACGAAACCAAGGCCAATATTCAACAAAAGATTAACTCCTTAAAACGATTGTATATACACAACTCAATTCAGCGTGATCATCGTCGTAGGGTACAAAATGTCAATATATTTAGAGTATGTTAAGCTTTAAATTAAGATGTTTCTGCTGAAATAAATCGCCAAGCCCGCATGTTATTTGACCAATAGTTAGGGGGCATTCCTGCTTTTGTTTTTAAACGCTTCAAAAATGCATTGTGGTTGGGTAATTGGCTCCAGACGGATGGCAGGAACAAAGCTCGCATATTGCCATCTTCAATAATCAAACCATCCGTTCCAGGGCGCAGTTGAGCCATCAGCTCGCCCTCATCCCTAAATGTCATTTTGTTTTGTGGACTCAAGATGGATAGTGAGATCTCAATCTTATAGCGCTCTTCTGATGTCAATTTGGGAAAGCGTGGGTCAGCAAATGCAGCCTGATACGCATTTTCAGCAACATCGTCCACCAGGGACCTATAAGCCTTGGGGGTTCCAATACACCCTCGTAATTCGCCATTTTTCTTTAAAGTAACAAAACAGGCTCCGTTTTCACGTAAGATTTTGGGGTGATCTTCAGGCGTTATTGTAAAGGCTTTGTTGTTTGCTAGCCCATGATCGATAGAAAGAGCTGCTAGAAGGGTAAGGTTAGCACCGTGTTCTACTAAAAGCTGGCGAGTTTCTTTTTCGAATGTGGCTTCATTAAGAGAGTGAGGTTTTAGCGCATAGACGTTTGTAGGAAGTGTTTCTGCTGGGACTTGTTCAGCCGGTTTAGGTGGTGCAGTTAGTTTTCTCGAAGCTGTTGGTCTTGGGGCCGGTGGTGTTGCTTTTGTGAGCGGCTTAAGAGTGATTTTCACTCTTTGTGTTGGTGGAGCCTGACGTTGTAGGTCTTTGCTAGCGGCATCTGGCTCTGCAGGAACCAATTCAGGTTCAGCGTTTGCTTCTAACGGTTCTACAATCACAACGTCAGGCTCAGCATTTACTTTCTCTGGCTCTGTGAAAACCCATGAGCCATAACCAACCACGCGGTCCTTTGATCCTGCTGTATCGCCAGAATTACGTACATCCAGTGTCGTGACTGACATGCCGCGGCGTTTAGCGACTTTTAGAAGCCCACCGATTGGATAACGTCCACATGCACCGTCTTTGTCGATCGATAATGGGTCTTTATTTTCAATGGCTTGACAGGTTTTTAGATCTAAATCGCAGGCATTTTGATACTCCAAATAATGGCTTAAGTCTGAACTGATGACGACAATAGTTTCTTCATCTCCCCATAACATGTCCAGGACTTCAGCCACATCCTCAGGCGTTGATTGACCAACCACCAAAGGCACAAGTTTAAAATCGTCCAACATGACTTGCAGAAACGGCAGGTGAACTTCCAAACTATGCTCATGCGCATGGGTCGGTTCAAAAACTTGAACTTGGGGTAAGTCAATAATTTGGGATATGGCATCTATATCAGTTTGGATTTCTCCAAGGGGTGTCTCGAAGGCGTCTGCTCCACTCAGTGCCAAACCTTGAACCGCAACCCGATGACACGGCCCAAGTAAAATAACACGATTTATTTTATCGCAAATAGGTTGAAGCGTTGCGTATGCGCTAGCAGCAATTGGACCGGAATAGACAAATCCGGCATGCGGGGCAATCAGGGCTTTGGGGATGCCGCTAAACCCAGTTGATACATCGGCCAAATAGGTTTTAATTGTTGAGCGAAGATTAGCCGCATCATTTTGATAGAATTGCCCAGCAACAGCTGCATAGCGAACTACACCCATCGATCTATCCTTAGTATTTAAATTATAACATCAATATATAGCATTGTAGTCCTTAAAATAAGGATAAAAAACGATAACATATAAGATTGGTCAATTTGATTTGTATTTTTGCTTAGTAATTTGATTGCTTAAATTTCAAGAGGGTTTTTACAAAATTCCAAATTTATATCTAGAATAGATAAATAACGCAGTTGGGCATTTGATTGCT
>CALJEW010000378.1 GCA_938074585.1 uncultured Rhodospirillales bacterium
TACGTATGATTTTTCCCCAATGTTTCGTTACTCAGTTGGCTTTGACCGGTTGCACCGTCTATTGGAGACAACCAAACGACGAGATGAAGTGACCTATCCACCATACAACATAGAAACCGATGGTGAAAATGCTTACCGGATAACCGTCGCTGTTGCAGGATTTGGCGAACAAGAACTGGATATTACATTAGAGAAAGAGGAACTCTCCATCGTTGGTAAAAAAGAGCCCGGTGAAGATAACGTCTCCTATCTGCATCGTGGTATAGCCGGACGGTCCTTCAATTTGAAGTTCAACCTAGCTGACCATGTTAAGGTTGTTCATGCCAATCTTGAAAATGGTGTTTTGGTTGTCGACCTTGAGCGGGAAGTTCCTGAAGAACTTAAGCCTCGTAAGATTGAAATTGAAACTCATTCGGTCAAGGAACTAACAAGCAAAGCAAATAAGATAATTGGTGGTGATAAGAAAGCAGCATAAATACTAGTTTGTTACGTTTAAGCGGGGTGTGTTTGTTTTGGTGCACCCCGTTTTTTTATTAAATATGAATTAGCATTTTAAAGGTCCCATGCTCTAAATTATAAGTCAACTTTGCAGAAGTTCTCAATTTATCTTTCTTCAAGATTAGTCTCCCTATTAAACCATAGGGACCATACGTTAAGTTGCTCTCCTAAAATTACTGTTCAAAATCAAGGTAATCTAGTAAATTATATTTAAAGTATAATGCATCCCTTTATGTTGGTTTGTGACGGAATAGGATTAGTGAAATTGGATATACAAATGTCGTTAATCGTAGTTGAAAAGATCATTCTAATATGAAGTGGCTGACCCGCTTTTTATACTCACTATTTGTTTTTATAGCGGGTTGGCTGTTTAATTTTATTTTTGACATCCAGTTCGCCTTGGGGGTAACTGCAGGCTGGCTAATGCGCGAGGGCTACGATAATGTCGCCCGTGCTCTGCTCAATTTTCTGAACTAATATTTAAAATTAGTCACCAAAAATATTTTATATTCATTAATCGCCAAGTTAATTTAACATCGATAGTTAGAATAACTACCTCATCTTACTAAGGAATTGTCATATCAAATGAGGCGATTGGTATGGTATCGCTGCATTGTGCAAAAAGAACCGAAAGTTTAGAGCCTTGGCAAAGAGCGCTGGCCTATCAGATAGGTAAAATTGTGTAAACCTAAGAGGTTGCCAAAACCATATTGCTAGTTTTGTGAAGTTTGCCCTAAATACGAAGTTAGATTAATTCGTTCAATTTTAAATCTATTGTGCAATGGGCCGAACTTTGTCGGCATAGCAAGAAACAATTTATCCGCCTTCATCGTCTAACTTCAATTCCTCAACAAGTTCTCCAAAGCTTTCGTGAATTTCTTCTTTACCCACATCTAATGCCGCTTCGATCTCTTCAAGTTCCAGATCAGGGTTGAAGCCGGCGCTGGTCGGTGTCGGGGCGAGCGGCACAAAGTCACCCTGGTCTTCAACGGATACCGATGATCGCTGCGTCGTCCGAATAATCGCAAATATGCAAACAATGGTGAATGATATGCCAATTGTCATAAATAGTGCGTGTGGTCCGGTCAGCTCCATTGCGTAAGCCGCCACAGGTGCTCCCATGGTTGCCCCCAACCCGTTGGCCATGACCAGTGTGCCACTAGCTGCAACCATCTGGCTGGGATTCAAATAATCATTAGTATGAGCCGTACACAAAGAGTAGAGTGGTAGGCTTAGTCCACCAATCAGGGCAACTTGCACGTAAATCATTAGACCTTCCGCGACAACCATCGAAGCGGAAAAAGATAATACGCCACCTATAAAACACGTCAAGATTATCATTCTACGTCGCCCAAAAACATCAGACAACCACCCAATGGGATACTGCATAACTACCCCACCAATTATCAGGCTACCCATAAAAAATGAAATCTCTTCAGTACCTAAACCGATAATAGATGCATATACCGCCCCGATGCCAAAAACGGCCCCTGATGCAATACCACTCGAAAACGTTCCGAATACTCCCAACGGCGAAACCTGAATTAGTTGGCGGATACTGACGAATTCTGTGGCTTCAAAGGCGGGGGCCGGACTGACCGAAATCAGAATTGGTATAACTGCAATACTGACTAGGACTGATATCAGGATAAACAGTTGAGAACCTTCTGGGCTTGCGATGTTAAGCATAAATTGTCCGCCTGCCAAACCGCCCAACGAAACCAGCATATAGAAACTCAACAATTGTCCTCGTGTTTCATTTTTAGCAATATTATTGAGCCAGCTTTCGGTAACAACGTAAAGACCCGCATAGGCGAAGCCTGTGATGATTCGCAATACCCACCAAACCAATGGTTCAACAATTGTCAAATGAACAAGAATTGAGGTAGAGGCCAAAGATGCCAAAGCACCAAAACATCGAACATGCCCAACATGTTGAACAATTTTCGGCACCACCACCGCCCCAATAACCATGCCCATAAAATAGCCGGACATAACAATACCGGTTGTGGAGATGCTGAACCCCTTGAAGGACGCATGTAGCCCCAGCAACGAACCCTGCAGCCCGTTCCCCAACATAATCAAACCTAAACCAAGAAAAAGTGCCCAGCAACTTGAGACGACCTTGAGCATCTTCACGACCTCCCGCCGCCCCGATTGCGACTATTTGCGCTTATGCCTCATGTGGTTGTTACCGACAAGTGAGAAATTCAAATGTCATTGAATTAAAAACATTCAAAGCATACGTTCTCCTACCTGTTTCCAGCCGTTGCCCAGCCAATGATAAATGCGACAATACCAGCCAGAATGAACATGATGGTTTTAAGTGGGATACTGACAAGGCGGATCATTATAATAGTTTCAAGGCATTAGTAAGCAAAAGATCCCCGGTGGTGACATATCCGCTATTAGTTGAAATGTCTTCATGGCTCATAAGTTGCCGTTATACGAAAACAGAAATTCCACGTACGGTTAAACGACTGGCGAATGAAACCTTCGCACTGCGGAAATTGGCTCTGGTTATACCGGATTCATTTTAAATTCTTCCCAACATTATGACGATACCCTGTGCCGTAAACTCACCGCCTTTTTGTGATGTAAATAATGGGCACTCGGTATGCACCACACGAGGATGAAGTCTGTCAATATACTGCCGAAACCATTTGCCCCCAACAGTGCTTGTGGGTTTCCCACTGACAGCTGGGCACAAGTGACGGGGCAGGAGTGATCGAAAATAAAATAATTGTAGTTTTGTCGCCTAAAGTCAGTTTTAATAAGCAAATAACTTAGAGACTTCTCCCTAAATTTTTATTTTAATTGGCACCGGCAGTAGGCGTCTAACTAACCAAATATTGGGTGATTTTTTGTGCGTGTTGTATCTAATATTTCAGACTCCTGCGGTTCCACTTGGTGTGTCCTTGGGTGTGTAATTGACACACTTCGACGCCTATTAGGGATTTCGACCAGCGAATTATTGTGGAATTGGCAACCGATTGAAACCAAATGAGTGTTGTTCTGATACACCTTATTGTTCAAAATGATCGTATATCTTTCGCTAATGTTAATTCTTATTAAAAAAATGAGTATAATTTAGAAAGGTGGTGGAAAATTTTTCCACTAAAACACATGGAAAAAGAGCAACATGATCACTTTCAAAAAATCATCCAAGACATGATGATGTCTTCATCTAATGAAACAAGGAATAGAATTGAACATCACCATAATACGTTAATAGCGGCTCAATGGGCAGAGTTTAACTACGCGATTAACACGTATCGGAATGAGCAGAGGGGTCTCATTAAAAAAGACCCGTATCATTTCTGGGTCACAACAGAAAAGCATCGATTAATTCTTATGTCAGTAGTAGTGGCGTATTACAGAGGAGTACCGTTGCTCATAACTAAAGTGGCGAAAGACTTAGGTTACAGCACAAAAACGGTATCAAATGTATTGAACGAAGCTAGGAAACTCGGCTTGTTAGAAAACAGAAATGACTGCAAGTTTAAGCCAAGTCACCATACGATTGATGGATACGTTTATTATACAAACCAAGCAATGAAGCTAGATGATCTCAAACGATTATCTATCTCTGTTATGCGAGACGGTGTCGGGTCTTTCCAAAAGCCAAAATCACTCGCGCCGCACCCCAGTCGTGTAAATTTTAGAAACTATGACTAGTCGAAAACGACAGGAAATAATTTCCGATTGGACGATTTGATATAGAAATTAAACTATCCTATTATAAAACCATTACTAAAGATGATGAGGAATAAACAAAAAAGAGTAAAGTTTATGAATAGATTTCTAGCATTATTGAATGCGGCCAAAGAAGTTTGCAAGATCCACAGTCAATAAATTGTTAAAAGAAGGAAAAGATGAAAGTCTGTTAATTACCTAAGAAAGCTATTCGATCAAACTGACACAAGACACAATAAATGGTTTCATTTTTGATATAAACGAGACAATTCTTATCGAAACAATGGTATTCTTAGCCGCTGGCGCAATTAGACCTAATACTGGTTCTTTCCCAGAAAATATAGACCAAGAACATAAACCAAATCGCACTACTTTAATTATTTAACAAACTATTTTAGATTAAAAATTAGAGTCTAAATAATGGGAATAGAATAGTTAGCGCAAGTGAATCAAAGTGGCTAAATAATAGCTGGTCGTCTAAGACCAGTTAAGTTCGGGCGAGGTGTTTTAAAATAGGCTTTGCCTATTTCCCCTCCAAGGGCACCTCGTCCGTTCCTTAACAAATATCAAATACAATAAATGATACACCAAAATCAATATTTTTA
>CALJEW010000379.1 GCA_938074585.1 uncultured Rhodospirillales bacterium
CTCGGACATCCTTTTGTTTAACAGTAATTCACAATGCATTGCATGGCACCGTCCCGGCACAATTGATCCAAAGCATCTATTAAAACAAAATCAAGGCCTTTCGGTTGATCTTCCATGGGACCAAATATCTTCTCAATTGCCAAAAACCCATCAACTATTTTGCCGACATCGCCATCCGCTTGTTTATGAACTTCGGCCAATTCATCGGCGTACGGGTCAGACACATCTATGACGTCTCCCTGCTCATCAACACCGCCAACATATTGTATCCATCCCGCAACCGCTAACCCGGCCGCTGCATTGCTTTTGCCTGCCTTCATATTTTGGTACAGCGTTCCCAACAATCGCTGTGGCAATTTTTGCGACCCATCCATAGCTATTTGCCATGTTTTATGAGCCAACGTTGGGTTGGAGAAGCGGCCCAATAAGTCGTCTTTATATTTAGTGACATCAAAGCCCTCAGGAATATCCAGCGTTGGCGTTACTTCTTCGTCCATCAATTGGCGAACAAACGATTTAAACTCCGGAACGGCCATGGCATCGGATACGGTTTTATGACCGCCTAAGTAGCCTAAATAGGCGACAGTTGAATGGCTGCCGTTGAGTAAACGCAGTTTCATCGCTTCATAGGCAGCTACATCTTTGACTATCTGCGCCCCCGCCTTTTCCCATTTGGGCCGGGGTGCTGTAAATTTATCTTCAATCACCCACTGTTTAAACGGTTCCGTTTGAATCGCCATCTCATCGCGGGTGCCGAGCGCCGTTGATGAAGCATCCAGTGCATCATCAGTAGTGGCGGGGACGATCCGGTCGACCATGGTGCAGGGGAATGCAACGTTTTCTTTAACCCAACCTACAATTCCTGGGGCTGCATGTTGGCAAAACTCCAGAGCTAAGCCTTCAAAAATCCGTCCGTTATCAGGTAAGTTATCGCAACTGATCATATTGATCGGGCCATTACCCGCTTCGAACCTAGCTTTCAAACCCCGAACCACATAACCCAAAGCGGTTTTTGGCGCATTTCTTAAGTCCAAATCATTAATAATCTCTGGTAATTGTATCATTAACGCACCCGTTGCCGGGTCATGGCTATAGCCTTTTTCGGTAACTGTTAAGGTGACCACATGAATCTTTGGTGATGCAATCAATTCAACAACTTTTGCTGGGTCTTCGGGCGCAAACAACACATCCGCTAAAGCGCCGACAATCCGCGCGTCCTCAAACCCATCTGCACGCTCTGTCACACTATATAAACAGTCCTGAGCTTGCATGCCATCCCGCACCCCAGCACCGCGCATACTAACGCCAACAATGCGCCAATTACCGCCCGATGCATCCATGGCGTCTTCGGTGTAAATCGCTTGATGGGCCCGATGGAACGCCCCCAGCCCCAAATGAACAATCCCAACGCCAGCGTTCAACACCGTATCCGATGGTTTTTGCACAGATGCGCTGAATCTCGCTAGTGAGGCCTTATTTAAGTGTGGATTAGTCAAACTGGAAGCCACCGTTCATATCAATAATTTCACCCGTAATAAACGCCGACATAGGGGACGTTAAAAAACGCACACAGTTTGCGATTTCCTCAGGTTCAGAAAATCGACGGACAGGAATTTCAGACATCATTTTATCGCGTTGCTCATCGTTCAATTGTTCCGTCACCATAGGAGACATCACATACGCCGGCGCAATACCATTAACTGTCACGCCAAATTCTGCCGATTGTTTGGCGATGGCAAAAGTCAGCCCCACCATCGCCGCTTTTGACGATGAATACGCCGTACCAGACGTTTTTCCACCTGATTTCCATGCATAGGATGCAATATTAATAATCCGGCCCCAGCCTGAATTTTGCATGGCGGGTAAGACTTCTTTAGACAAGAAGAAAGGACCATCCAAGTTTACCGCATGAATTTGATGCCATTCGTCAACTGAAGTATCCATCAATTTATTGTTTGATAAAATCCCTGCGACGTTGACCAAAATATCAATGTCACCAACGTTTTTGCGGATTTGCGTCATGACTGATGCGACCGTATCTTCTTTCGAGACATCCATAACGTATGGGTAAACGTCGCCTTCAAACGAACCAACAACGCTTTTCAACTTGCCCAAATCCATGTCGATAGCAACCACGCGCACGCCGTCTTCGGCCAAAAACTGGGTAATTGCGGCGCCAATACTGCCTGCGGCTCCTGTTACCACTGCGGTTTTACCCTTAATATCGTCTAATTTTGCGCGCTGCGTTCCCATAAAATACTCCTGTGAGGTTAAGTTTCGTTGCCAAGTTTCTAAAGCAAACAACAGCCACTTTAAAGAAAGAAACATTTACCCCACCCCAAAAACGTTATTCAATACAATCTTGAAACCTTAACAAATTCCCGTTGATAAACAGAGGACTAATTCCCTGTAACCCACACTTCATAAATGCTAGAAATGTAGACTAGACAATTACTTGGCAGGTATAATGCTAGAAAAAACAATAAAATTAGATCAAAATTTAGGTATTCAGATAATGCGGCGTTTGGACGCGCTGTCTTTGTTTAGTGAAGGCGGCGACGGCGTTACAAGGCGCTTTGCCACCAAAGAGCACCGCCAAGCAGCTGAGATGATCCAGTCATGGATGCGCGATGCGGGCATGGAACCCCACGTCGATGCTGCGGGCAACGTCATTGGCCGCTATCAAGCAATCACGCTGGATGCGCCCGCTTTAATCATCGGATCGCACCAAGATACCGTCCGCCAAGGCGGAAAATATGATGGCGCATACGGCATTGTTGCCCCCATATCGTGCATTAGCGCTTTAAACGATGAAGGTGTGCACTTTCCCTTTGCTATTGAAGTGATCGCTTTTTGTGATGAAGAAGGGGTGCGGTTCAACACAACCTTATTAGGCAGCCGCGCCATTGCCGGCACATTCGATATGGACGGGCTTGAAAACACCGATTCAAATGGTGTCACTATGTCAAACGCCTTAAAAGAATTTGGCACCAATCCAAACGAAATCCCCGATTTAGCGCGGAACCCAAATTCCGTTTTAGGCTTTGTTGAAATCCATATTGAACAAGGCCCTATATTAGAAGAAGAAGGTCTGGCTTTGGGTGTTGTTACCGCCATTGCTGGGGGCACGCGTTTATCTGCCCGAATCACCGGCCTTGCGGGGCATGCAGGAACGGTCCCCATGGATCGGCGAAACGATGCTTTGACAGCCGCCGCCGAAGCAATTTTAGCGGTTGAAAGCTATTGTTCCAAAGTACCAGGATTGGTGGGCACGGTTGGCCGAATTTCAGCAGCCCCCGGTGCTGTTAATGTTATTCCAGGTGACGCTACCTTCACCATCGATATCCGCGCGGGCGATGACAATTTGCGCCGCAAAGCTCTCAATGACATCAAAGTAGAAATTAAGGCGCTATGCGTTCGCCGGGGCGTTGAAATCGAAATGGGGACTATCCACGAATCAGATGGCTGCCAATGTGCGCCTTGGCTGATAGATCAATTAGATGCAGCAGTCACAACATCGGGCCACCCGCAAAAACGCTTAATTAGCGGTGCCGGGCATGATGGCATGGCGATGGAATACATTACCGATATTGGAATGCTTTTCATTCGCTGTGAAGGTGGCATTTCGCACCACCCAGCTGAAGCCATTAGCGTTGCTGATGCCGATGCGGGTGCTCAAGTTTTATTAAACTTTATTAAAAACTTTAAACCCCAAACTTAAACTCCAAGGCAGAGAAATCGTATGATACAAAAGACTCCTCAAATTTTCGACCACCTAGCCCCAGCCCCCCGTTTGCTAATGGGGCCGGGTCCGGTCGACGTGTATCCCAGCGTCTTACAATCTTTATCGACCCCCATGCTGGGCCAGTTCGACCCTCAATTCACCGCTTATATGAACGAAGTCATGATTCTGTATCGCCAAGTTTTCCAAACCGAAAACCAATGGGCATTGTTGGTCAATGGTACCGCGCGGGCCGGGATTGAGGCGTGTATGACGTCGATGATTACGTCGGGCGATAAAGTTTTGATCCTTAACTTTGGTCGGTTCGGGCATTTGTTGAAAGAAATTGCTGAACGCTGCAGCGCCGATGTTGAGATGATTGATGCGGAATGGGGAACCGTGTTTGAGCCTGGTACCGTACGCGACGCCATCAAAAAGCACCGTCCCCGCATTGTTGCCACGGTCCATGGCGACACGTCGACAACCATGGCTCAACCGTTGGATCAAATTGGTGCCATTTGCCGTGAATTTGACGCGCTTTTGTACGTTGATGCCACGGCAACCATGGGCGGGATGAGTGTTGATGTGGATGGCTGGCAATTGGATGCAGTCTCATCTGGTTTGCAAAAATGCATGTCCGGCCCAGCCGGATCATCGCCCATTACGTTCAACAAACGCGTAGCCGAAGTGGTCTCAAAACGCCGCCACATTGAACAAGGTATTCAGCCCAATGGTTATGCGGCAGCCCAAGGCCAACGCATTCAATCGAATTATTTCGACCTGGCCATGTTAATGGATTATTGGGGGCCGGACCGTTTGAACCACCACACAGAATCCACATCCATGCTCTATGCCGCACGTGAATGCGCCCGGGTGATTTTGAGTGAAGGGCTTGAAAACACCTTCTCCCGCCACCGTCAATCAAGCACCGCTTTGCGGGCTGGATTGCAAGCCATGGGCTTAAGGCTCTTCGGCGACCCGAACCACCGCATGGATAATGTTACTGGCGTTCTTATTCCAAAAGTTGTTGATGGCGATAAAGTACGCTCTGAATTGCTTCAAGATTTCGGTATTGAAATCGGCACCTCCTTCGGTGCTTTGCACGGTCTTGTTTGGCGTATTGGAACCATGGGCTACGTCTGCCAAAAAGCCAACATTTTACGCTGTTTGACGTCGTTAGATGCAGTGCTAAGACGCAACGGATACCACGCACCCGCTGGTGCTGGAATTGAAGCAGCTTATGGAGCTTATGATGGAAAATGATAAAACTGCTGATTTGATTAGCAAACCATTGAACGTCATCAACATCGGCCTTGAAGGATTTGCCACCGAATTAAAACAACAAGGCGTATCCGTCACCCATGTCGACTGGTCACCCCCCGCAGGCGGCGATCCAAAAATTGCTGATTTATTATCTAAGCTTGGAACCTGAATATGAAACTCATTGAAAAAGCCAATCAGAAAGCCTTAAGCCGAATGTTGTCTGCTGACCCAGTTTTAATCGACGTGATCCCGGCGTCCGAAGCGATCCCTGACTTAAAAAGCCATATGATTTTGCATGCTGGACCACCGATAGCTTGGGAAAACATGTGCGGCCCTATGCAAGGGGCTATAGCTGGCATTGCTAAATTTGAAGGCTGGTCGAATTCGTTGGAAGACGCGTTCGAAAAAGCCGCTGCCGGAGCTTTTGATTTTCATCCCAATCATCACTTTGATGCGGTTGGCCCGATGACAGGCATGACCACCATCAGCCAACCGTTGATGGTTGTTGAAAACCGTAAATTTGGCAACAAAGCTTATTGCGCCTTGAACGAAGGTTTGGGCAAGGTGATGCGCTTTGGTGGTAACGACGACAGCGTTCTAGAACGCCTTTCTTGGTTACGTGATGATTTTGGCCCGGCCTTTGGAAAAGCACTCCGCTCTGGCGATGGAATTCCCTTGAAGCATTTGGTTGCACGCGGCTTGACCATGGGTGATGAAATGCACCAGCGCAACGTTGCGTGCTCTGGTTTGATCTTGCGTGAATTAGCCCCAGCATTAGCCCGCACCTCATCTGATAATGAAGAATTAGCAAAAATATTGGCGTTCATTGGCGGTAATGATCAGTTCTTTTTAAATGTCGGTATGGCCATGGGAAAAGCTATTATGGACCCAGTTCGGGGCATTGAAGGATCAAGCGTTGTTACCGCCATGTGCCGCAACGGAACTGAATTCGGTATCCGCGTTAGTGGCACCGGCGATCAATGGTTCACGGCCCCGGTTGAAATGCCCGAAGGTCTATATTTCCCAGGCTACACCGAAGCCGACGCCAACCCTGACATGGGTGATTCCACAATCGTTGAGACTATAGGCTTAGGCGGATTTGCCATGGGCGCATCGCCTGCGGTGGCTGGCTTCGTCGGTGCGGGTGCCGCTTCCGATGCGGGCAACTTCACGCGCACGATGAGTGAAATTACAACTGGTGAAAACCCGGAATGGACGATCCCCGCCATGGATTATTTAGGCGTCCCCACCGGTATTGATATCCGCATGGTTCTCGATACCGGTTTAGCCCCAACCATTAACACGGGCATTGCCCATAAAGAGCCAGGCGTTGGTCAAGTAGGAGCGGGCGTTGTCCGCGCCCCCATGAAGTGTTTCGAACAAGCCTTAATTGCCTTTGCTGAAAGCGTTGGTGTCAAATGAGGAGCGTAATTATTAACGAAGTCCGCCATGGCTTTTATTTAGATTCTGTTGCCCTCATGCGGTATTCAAAAACCATTGCAAGTATGGACGGTGTTGAAGAAGCGGCATTGATGATGGCGTCTCCATCGAACCGTCAAATCATGTCAGATGCCGGATTATTGAACGATGTCAGCGTCGATGCGGAAGGTGGCGATTTAATTGTAGGTATCCGCGCTTCTAATACTGAAGCCGCAGAAACCGCCAGAACCGAAGCCAACTTGATTTTGGATCAACCAACAACATCAGGCCTAGGCGAAGCATGGCGACCAAAAAGCATTCGCGCTGCGGTTAAAATCAACCCGGAAGCAAACTTAGCATTGATTTCCGTTGCTGGAGACTTTGCCGCCGCAGAAGCCCGTAAATTTTTACGCCGTGGATTGCACGTAATGATGTTCAGCGACAACGTCTCTATTACTGACGAGCTTTCCTTAAAAAAAGAAGCCCGCGATTTAGGGTTGTTGGTCATGGGCCCTGATTGTGGGACAGCGATCATCAACGGAACCCCGCTGGCCTTTGCTAACGTCGTTCCAAAAGGCAGCATTGGCGTTATTGGCGCGTCCGGAACCGGCACTCAAGAAATCACCTGCTTAATCGCCCAAGGCGGCGGCGGAATTTCGCAAACGCTTGGTGTTGGCGGGCGCGATTTAAAAGATGAGATCGGCGGGATTACAACATTAATGGCGCTGGATGCTTTGGATGCAGATCCAGATACTTGCCATATCGTACTTATATCGAAGCCACCCGCAAAAACTGTTGCTGATAAAGTCGTCGCACGGATTGGGGCCAGTAAAAAAACATTCACCGTTTGCTTTATCGGCGCAACCGATTGGGATTTACCTACCAATGCTACGTTTGCAAGCTCCCTAAAATTAGCCT
The DNA here is from genome assembly GCA_938074585.1 of uncultured Rhodospirillales bacterium. Taxonomy (GTDB): domain Bacteria; phylum Pseudomonadota; class Alphaproteobacteria; order Rhodospirillales; family Casp-alpha2; genus JABMNT01. The sequence continues at coordinate 7,322 of CALJEW010000379.1, forward strand.
CTGAGAACGCATTGGGTGGCAAAGCTTTATTTGCCAATTTTGATGTCAACACGATTGCCAAGCCTGCCAGCGCGGCCAAGGTTTGTGGCTTATTTTCTGGTGGAACGTTGTGTGCTGAAATTCAAACGCTGTTTATAAGCGCCGGGTTATCGGTGATGTCAAATGCCGCCATACCGGGCGTAGATACTTTATCTGAAAATTCTACTGCGCATACAATTATTGATTTAGGCAGTGATGAATACACCCAAGGCCGCCCGCATCCAATGATTGATCCATCGGTCCGAGATGGCGCTTTGGAAACAGCTATGGCAGACACAAGCGTTGGCATTGTTCTGGTTGATGTGGTCATTGGCTATGGCGCCTACGAAGACCCAGCCGGGCACTTGGTTGCCAGTTTAGGCACATCACTTAGCGGCTCAACCTTGGTCATTGCATCCGTCACTGGAACAGATGGTGACCCGCAAGGGCGCTTGAGCCAAATTGCCAAATTAGAAGCTGCCGGAATTTTGGTTGCCCCATCGAACGCCGATGCTGCTGAGCTTGCGTTGGCGTGTTTGAAGTTGGCTGGATAGAGATTTAATGGAAAATGCATCAAAAAATACAATCGTTGACCCAGGCCGTTTAATGGTTGCCATTGGCGGCAACGCAACACATCCAGAAGACATTGAGGGCACATCCGGCGAACAAAAAGCCATTGCCGCCATGACGGCTGAAGCTTTATTACCTTTACTGATGCTGGACAATGAATTGATCATCACCCACGGCAACGGCCCGGTGGTTGGTAAAATTCTGATGCGACAAACCCTAACCCGCGACAAAATAGCCCCCATGCCGTTGGACATTTGCGTTGCCCACAGCCAAGGTGGTATAGCGTATTTGCTGATGCAAGCTATGGAAAATGCTTTGCGTAAACAAGGAAACCAACGCCACGTGACGTGCTTGTTAACCCAAGTTGAAGTCGACCCAGAAGACCCCGCATTCGCCAACCCAAGCAAACCTATAGGCCCATTTTTTGATGAAATTGAGGCCAAAAATATCAATAAAGAATTGGGCTGGTTGATGAAAGAAGATTCAGGCCGCGGCTGGCGTCATGTGGTCCCATCGCCCAAACCGAAACACGTTTGCGATATTTCATTGGTACAAATGCTAGCCCGGCGCGGTACTGTTGTGATTGCTGGTGGCGGCGGTGGAATTCCAGTTATCCGTGGCCCCAATGGCGTGCGTACAGGTATTGCGGCTGTCATTGATAAAGATTCAACATCAGCCCACATGGCAAACGTATTGGGAATTGAAACTCTTATGATTTTAACCGCCGTCCCAAAAGTTGCCATTCATTTTGGAACAGACAAGCAAGAATATTTGGACCGCGTTACTTTACGTGAAATCCGTAAATATCAAGATGAAGGGCATTTTCCAGCGGGAAGCATGGGTCCAAAAATCGGTGCAGCCATTCGCTTTTTAGAAGGCGGTGGCGAGCGTGTAATAATCGGCAAGATAGATGAACCCATGCAAGCACTGAACGGGGAAAGCGGAACCCGTATTGTCCCAAATGACAAATAAAACCAATCCCTTCGCGCTCACATTTTTGCGCCTAGGCCGGGTTGCAGGCTGCGCCTTAAAAGACGAAATACGGGGAACCGTCGTCGCTGTTTTTAAGCGGTGTTTTTATCTTGAATTGGCGAGCACATATTTATGCGTCGGCAATTCTGATTTTTCAGACGGCCCCTTAAATATAGTTTCATCCGCCCCAAGCCAAACCAACTGGAAAGCCAGTGGGCTGGGGGTTGGGGATCGGGCGAGTGTTACAAACAGTCATTTAAAAGTTGGCACAAATATCTCATTTAGCTTCGTCGACGTCCAAATCTGGACTCCAGTCCCAGCTCTCATCAGCCCAGTATTAATAACGTCGATTGAACTATTTTACGCAACCACCCCATCACAAAACGGCTTACCTGAACAAGCATCTTCCCTAATCGAGGCGTTATTAGATTGGTTAAAAAAACCTAACCCAAAAGTCGCTGCCCCTATTAAAAACTTGTTGGGTATGGGGCCGGGCTTAACGCCATCGGGCGATGATTTTATAGCTGCCATGTTAATTACTTTGTATCACTTAAAGCAAAGAAACGCGCAGACCCAACTGGCAAACGCGGTTATTGAGCTGGCACCTGCATGCACGAATCCGATCAGTGCCCAACATTTATATGCTGCCATTGAAGGTTTGGGTAGTGATGCTTTTCATCAAGTTCTTCAAGGCGACCCTCCAGCCTTTGACACGCTTACAAGCATTGGCCATAGTTCCGGCTGGGATGCTTTAGCTGGCCTTTATATGACGCTCAAAGTCTGTCAAAATTTAATTCAACACCAAAAATTTGCCGCTTAGGGCCTTTGACCCAGAATAAAGGAATTAAAATGCTACATACCGTTCGTTCTTACCGGGGCATGATGACAGCGCCGCATCATTTGGCATCACAAGCTGGTTTGCGCGTTTTACAAGAAGGCGGCAATGCGGTTGAATCGATGATTGCAGCAGCCAGCACAATTGCTGTTGTCTACCCACATATGAACGGCTTGGGTGGCGATAACTTTTGGCTAATCCACACGCCAGACAATAGTGTTGTTGGTATTGATGCCTGCGGCGGTGCGGCCGGAATGGCTACCATTGATTTCTATAAAGAATTAAAACTTGCTGCAATTCCATCACGCGGGCCGTTGGCTGCGTTGACTGTTGGCGGCGCGGTATCGGGTTGGCAATCAGCACATACCTATAGCAACGACGTAATGGGTGGAAAATTACCCATGTACCGCTTGCTTGAAGATGCCATCCATTATGCCCGTAAAGGGATAGCTATTACCGCGACCCAAGCTAATAACGCAAGGGAAAAGTTAGACGAACTGATCGAAGCACCGGGCTTTGCAGAAACTTTTTTGAGCAATGGAATTCCCGCAACAGAAGGAAGTTTTTTCACCAATGAGCGTTTGTCCAAAACCCTAGAACATTTAGCAAGCAACGGATTAGATGATTTCTACCGGGGCGATTTAGCCCGTTCTTTGGCTACTGATTTGGAAACCGCAGGAACGCCACTTCGTTTGGCTGATTTAGAACGTCATCATGCACTAATGGTCAATCCTTTAGAAGTCGACGTTGCCGGTCACCGGGTTTTTAACATGCCGCCACCTACTCAAGGTTTGGCGTCACTTATTTTGCTAGCTGTCTATACCCGCCGTAATGTCCAACAGGCAGACGATTTTAATTTTGTTCATAACATTGTTGAAGCGACCAAACGCGCCTTTCGAATTCGCGATGCCCACGTCACCGACCCCGCATATATGAACGTTGATCCGGCATCCTATTTAGATACCGCTAGCCTTGATGCCATGGCCGCTGACATTAACCCCAAAAAGGCTATGCCATGGCCAGATATCGCTGAAAAGGGTGATACAGTATGGTTAGGTTCATCCGATCAATATGGAAATGCAGTGAGCTTTATTCAAAGTATTTATTGGGAATTTGGTTCCGGGACAGTGCTTAAAGATTCCGGCATTGTTTGGCAAAATCGGGGCACCAGCTTCAGTTTAGATGTCTCCCATCACAACGCCCTTAAACCGAGCCGCCGCCCATTCCATACCATCCAGCCTGCCCTTGCTCATTTGTCTGATGGACGAGTAATGCCGTATGGGACGATGGGTGGAGAAGGTCAGCCCCAAACCCAAGCTATGATTTTCGCCCGTCACGTTTTGCACGGTCAAAGCTTGCAACAAGCCGTAACCGCACCGCGCTGGTTATTGGGCCGCACATGGGGTAGTGAAGCAACCAACCTACGGATCGAAAACAGGATTGGTGATGAGGTGATCTCAGCACTAAAAAACGCCGGACACGATGTTGAGATCGTTGGCGATTTTGATGAGGTTATGGGCCATGCCGGTGCCATTATCATGCATCCAGATGGGTTGCTAGAAGGAGCGAATGACCCGCGCAGTAATGGGCAAGCCAATGGGTTTTAAAGCCCGGCGCACCTTACTTCTGGACAGCCCGCAAGCTTTTTATGTTGTGGACATGTGCGTGGGCACCCGCCTCAATGGATTCCGACGCGCCCGCAACGACTTCACCATATTTGCGTAATTTCTCGCCCGCGACCACATCGCGAACAACAAATTTATGGCACAATGCAACGTCGGTTTTCATAATTAACTCACATGGCTGATCGCCAACCCGAAAGCGCACCACTTCACCGGCTTTTAAATGGCGCAATGCAGTAGCCAATTCATCAATCGGATTAAGAACAACCGCGTCCCAACCGTTACTCACAAGGAACCTCCAAACCGGCTTACAACTTCTTCACCTTCACCCAACACCTCACCCCATGTTTTAGATCCCGATGCGACATCAATAATCAGCTCTAAAAACCGGGGAGCCGCGTCTTCTAAGGAAACTTCACCAGAAAAAACATCCGGACAGGTGAAATCGAGCTGTTCTTTAACCCGAGCTTCGGTATCAGGATTAGCGCTTATTTTGATCGTTGGTGAAATCAAATTAACAAAGCTATTGCCTTGGCCTGTGGTGAACAAAATCAAGTTTGCTCCTGATGCCGTAAACCCGGAAATAGATTCTGGCGCGTAAGTGGCCGCATGCATAGCATGTAAGCCCTGCGTTGCTGGCGCTTCAGCATATTTCAGAACACTTTGGATGGGTCGGCTACCACTTTTTGCAATATTTCCCAATGACTTTTCTTCTATTGTTGATAGCCCGCCAGCAATATTTGTCGGGCCAGGGTTTTCACCAGTTAAATCGAGCCCTGCCGCGATGGCGCGGTTTTCATTATCCAGAACCGCATCTAAGATCGCTTGTTCGATGGCAGGCGTCGCACCACGTTTAGCCAACAAATGCTCTGCCCCCAACCACTCCGTCGTTTCCCCAAACACAGCCTTACCGCCTTCGTCAACAATCCGATCCGCCATCAAGCCCAACATCGGGTTCGACACCAATCCAGAACTTGGGTCAGAACGCCCACATTCAAGACCTAAGAAAAGTTTTGATAACGGGCAGGAGACGCGGCGCAGTTTAGATATTTCGAGCATTAACTTTGCCCCAGCACGAATACTACGTTCGGTTAGCGTAATTGCATCGTGATCGCATTCGTCCATAGAGATCGAGACTATTGGCTTGCCACTTTTTGACATTTCTTTGGCTAAATGATCAAGCTTTGGTGGGTTGCCACCAATCATCAAAACAGCCCCGACATTGGGGTTAACTCCAAACCCGATTAGAGTGCATATTTGTGCATCGCGGTCTTCACCCAACAATCCACCATCGTAAGGCATAGCTACGAAAACCGCCCCGGGTAAAGCTTGTGAAATGCGCCGCCCCGTTGGTCCTGTTAATCCGGTTGCAGACAACACAAGCAAATGGTTGCGCACTCCAACTTGCCCATCGGGGCGCACATATCCTAAAAATTGATCCACCAGTAATTCCTTAAATCTTGTATCTATTCTCATTTCTAAGCTATTTACTTAAGGTTAGAAAATCAAACATTGAAATTTAGGTGAATATCAATCGCATGGACGCTCTTATTCAATTCATTCTGGATGGCACCAGCTTGTCTTTTTCAGACTTTGCCATCCTGTGCTCAGTTTCCTTGATCGCCAGCCTGTTCACCGCAGCCATAGGAATAGGTGGAGGGACGCTTATCTTAGCGACCATGGCCGTCATTTTACCGCCCACGGTCTTAATCCCCATTCATGCTGTCGTTCAAGTCGGCTCTAACGGTGGGCGCGTTGCTTTGATGTTAAAAGACGTCCTGAAACCCGTCCTTTTGCCGTTTTTAATTGGCACGACGATTGGCGCTGTGATTGGTGCTCAGGTTGTTATTTCCTTACCTACAGCAATTTTACAAGCCGTGTTGTCAGTGTTTATTCTGTACGCCACGTGGGCCCCTAAATTTAACGCCAACAAGCCGTCAGGAAAGACCTTTTTCGTGGTCGGTGTATTAGCAACCTTCGCCACCATGTTTGTAGGAGCGACCGGGCCCTTGGTTGCGCCGTTCGTTGCTGCGTATTGTATGCAACGCCAAAATGTTGTTGCTACTCATGCCATGTTAATGGTTATTCAGCATAGTTTTAAAATGATTGCCTTCGGGACTATGGGGTTCGTCTTCGGTCCTTATATCCCTTTATTAGTCGGTTTGGTGAGCTTTGGCTTCATAGGGACCTTAATTGGCAAACGCATCTTAAACCGCTTGCCAGAGCATTTGTTTAAAGTCGGCTTAAAAATAATTCTTACCTTATTGGCACTGCGATTGATGTATAGTGCTATGACGAGCCTTGCATAGCGGCGAAGATCGGAGTAAACCCCGAAATACTTGATAATTGGGAGCGAAACGATGGATAATCAAACAAACAAATTTTTGATTGAAGACCCAAAAAAAGCTAGCAAGTTTTTAAAGTCTCTGGCCAACGATAACCGCTTAGTTATTGTTTGTGCGTTAGCTAATGGCGAACGCAATGTGGGTGAATTAGAAGAGCTTTTAGGCATTCGACAGCCTACCTTATCGCAACAGCTCGCCCGGTTACGCACTGATGGCATTGTTTCAACTCGCCGAGAATCGAAACAAATTTTCTATAGTCTTTCCAGCAAAGAAGCCGAGCGGGTTATCAGAATGTTATGCCTTCCCCGCAGCGCCAAAGTCGCGAAATCCGAAAAAGAAGACGCTTAAACTCTCCTTTACGAAGTTAATCCACACCTCAAATTCTTTTAGGAAGTTGACCCATACCAAGTCAATTGATCGCGCAACGCAACAACGCGACCAATGATCACAATCGCCGGGCCAGTTAAGTCAGCCCGCTCAGCTTTTTCAACAATATTTTCTAGCGTTCCGGTTAACACTTTTTGATCAACCCGCGTTCCCTTATCGACAATCGCCACCGGCAATTCAGGCTGCGCCCCATGTTTCAAAAACTCACCAATCACCTGAGCCAATGAAACAAGCCCCATATAAACAACAACGGTTTGATTAGGCTGAATCAACGCCTGCCAGTTTAAATCAACCTTACCGTCTTTGGCGTGCCCGGTAACGAACACACACGCCTGTGCATGGTCACGATGGGTTAGCGGAATTCCAGCATAAGCAGCGCACCCGTTGCCCGCACTAATGCCCGGCACAACTTGAAATGACACCCCTTCGGATGCCAGCATTTCAATTTCTTCGCCGCCACGCCCGAACATAAACGGGTCACCGCCTTTAAGCCGCAATACCCGTTTGCCTTCTTGGGCTAAACGCACCAAAGTCAGGCTAATGTCTTCTTGGCGCATCGAATGATCGCCCTGCTTTTTACCTACATAAATCCGGTCTGCATCGCGGCGCACCAATTCCAACACCCCATCCGGCACCAAGCGATCATGCAACACAACATCCGCCCGCTGCATCAAACGCAACGCCTTAAACGTCAATAAATCCGGATCGCCGGGGCCACTACCAACCAAATAAACCTCGCCTTTGGGGGCAATATCTTGATCCGCTTGGGCGGCGGACAAAAGTTCTTCCATGCGAATTTCAGCTAAATCAACATTACCGCTCATCATGCTTTCAGCCACAGCCCCGTCCACAACCCGTTCCCACAATCGGCGGCGGCGGGTTATATCGGGGATCGCTTGTTTAACTCGGTCGCGGTATTTACCCGCAAACAAAGCTAAATTTCCAAGGGCAACGGGGACAAGGGACTCCAGTTTCGCGCGCAACATCCGGGCCAAAATTGGGGCTGCACCGCCGCTTGATATGGCAACGACCAAAGGAGATCTATCAACAATAGACGGCATGATGAACGAAGAAATATCCGAGCGATCCGCCACATTGACTAACACGCCCTTATCTTGTGCACTTTTCGCAACGCGGGTCTCGTACTCTGGGTCTTCATCGCACGCCACATAAACCAACGACACGCCTTCCAAATCGCCCGCATCAAAGACCCGTGTAATATGAGTGAACGGCGCACACCGCTCGAAATCGTTGGAAAGTTCCGGAGCAACCACAAACACATTTGCCCCCGCCCGCTGAGCCATTGCGCAGCGCCTAGACGCCATAGCTTGCCCACCGACTACAAGTACGGGGCGATCTTTCAAATCCAAGAATGCAGGTAAATGTTGCATCGAGCGCGATCCCTTAACTATTAACCTTTATATGTGACATAGCGGTGATTAATGATACGTCAAGCACCTTAACCAGAATTCGTTGGCAGAACAGCCCTATTTCGTGTGATAAACACGCCTACCTTTTAACTCCTTTTAGGCGTAAATGCGACATGCAAGAACACCCTTTCGCCCCTTATGTACGCATCCTTGGCCGGGGCAAAAGCAATTCGCGCCCCCTAACCATTGATGAAGCCGAAGCTTCCATGGCGATGATTTTGGCCAGCGAGGCTTTACCAGAACAAATCGGCGCATTTTTAATGTTGCTTCGGTTCAAAGAGGAAGTGCCAGAAGAAATTGCGGGTTTTGTTAAAGCCGCCCAAGCCACGATCACAATCCCCAATGATGCGCCCAAGATTGATTTGGATTGGTCGTGTTATGCGGGTAAGTGGCGGCAATTGCCTTGGTTTGCATTGGCGGCAATGGCTCTTGCCCAGTCCGGTGTGAAAGTTTTTATCCATGGAACAGAAGGTCATACCGCCGGGCGCATATACGCCGACGAAACATTCAAGGCCATAGGACTTACGATAGCCGATAATTTGACGAATGCGGCGAAAACTTTAAAAACAAAGAACATTTGTTATTTACCGCTTAAACAATTCAGCCCCAAATTAGCAGACTTGATTAAATTGAAATCAACACTCGGCCTGCGGTCGCCCGCTCATACCATCGCCCGTATGCTCAATCCGTTTAAGGCAGGTTACGTTTTACAGGGTATTTTTCATCCTGGATTTAATAGCGTCCACCAAAAAGCAGCCGCATTAATCGGCCAACCGCATTTGTCCGTTTTCAGGGGTGAAGGTGGCGAGATTGAGCGTCGTCCGCAAAAGCCCGTCGACGTGTTAAGTGTTCACGAAGGCACCCTAAGTACTGAAAGCTGGCCCGCTTTGTTGGAGGATCCACGCCAAACCACGGATCCAAACATGGATTTAAGTCGCCTAAAATCCGTTTGGCAAGGCGACGAGAGCACCCCTTATGCCCAAGCAGCGATTATCGGCACATTAGCCATAGCCCTAAAATTAATAGGTAAAGTAAGCACCCAAGATGGTGCCCATAAATGCGCTGGTGAAATTTGGGAAAATAGAAATCGCACAGCACTAAGCGTGTAATCGGAACTATGAAAACATCTTTGGGATTCGAGTTATTACCTGAAATTGGTTATATCCTCTGCGCAGCACATGGGGGGAGGTATGCCAGATTTTAATAGATACTTAGCAGAAACTAAGGATCATCGAAATTTGATTAATTTTTTGGATGTGTGTAATGCAACTTGTGGAGAACAAACTGTTAAGTTTTTCAAATTTTTAAGTAGTCCGTTTTTGGAGTTTTGGTCATCCAGCTTGATCTTACGCTGGGACGCAAAAAGAAATAATTTCCATTATATCTTTTGAGGAACTCAAGTCGCAACCGTATATGGCTAAGAATTAACAGGTAAATATATTTTTGATGGTGACCATAAACACCACAAAATCCGTTCATAAAAGCCTAATCCAAATCCATGAGCTTAGAAAAACGTGTATATTTAGGCGGGGACCCCAAATGGGAAGACAAGGGGCATCATAAATGGAATGAAGTGATCCAACCGTTTAGCCATAATGGTGAAATCAATGAAGCCCTGACCTATTTCACCTTTCAATAATCCCTTGGCACTTTAAGCTGCGCTTAAATATATCCTCAAAAGCCGCGATGAAACTGCCTTCTTCTAGATATTTCATGCCAAATGCGCCTCCAGCAATTATCGATAAAAGCGCGATTAAAGAGCCAAGCGCCAGCGTCGACATACCACTCACCCCTTGACCAATGGTGCACCCCAAAGCCAATACGCCGCCGGTTCCCATCAACGCTCCACCCGACAAATGACGTTTTAAATCAGACGCATCGACAAACGCTTCAATCCGAAACTCACCGGAGATTTTGGCAGAAACAAAAGATCCCAACAAAATCCCACCAACAACAGCAATTCCAAAGTTAATTTTAGA
>CALJEW010000380.1 GCA_938074585.1 uncultured Rhodospirillales bacterium
GGAAAACGTGATGGCGGAATATATGGCGTCACAGGATGCCTACGTACCGTACCTTGATGGCCGCATTACTCGTAAATAGTAGTCTAGGAGTACACTAAGCTACATAATTAAATTGAGCTATAAACCGTCCCTCTTGGGGGACGGTTTTATCATATGCTAAATAACTACGTTATGATGGCTGATTAATTCATCTATCAAAAAGGTATATGAATGGTTTTTGATTTTTGTGATTGTAATATCAAAGAATATTTCCCAAAAAAAAGAAAAAGCCACTATAAATAGTGGCCAGTTGGGGAGATTTTTTTCTGATTCGAATCACGTATTTATGGCAAAATTAAGGCATAACTACTATATGTTGTGTTTTGCCTTGATCCTATTTTGTCAATCTCCAGACTTTGTACTTCCGGCCTTGACCTTAATTTTTGACTGACATACGGGTCTTTCACGGTGCGGGTATGGTGAAATGGTATCATAAGAGCCTTCCAAGCTTAAGGTGCGGGTTCGATTCCCGCTACCCGCTCCACTAATTTTTCCAACCCGACTTTAGTTTACAGAAGCTTGTTGAGCTTGAGAGTGAGGCACTACTCAAAGTGAACAATGTTTTTCAAGAGATCTTGAAAAGCTAAGCGGATTTGGGAAGTGGCACAGATAACAAAACGGTTAGCAAACTGGTTGTTAAGCTATACCGGAAATATTGGAGTTTTTTTTGCAAGGCTGGCCTTACAATATCTGTTAATTTTTAATCTGTTTTACATTTACAGCTTTTACAAAGTTTTCGCCAAGTAGGTCATTCATCCTGACACTGAGGCTTTCCATTTATTCTTGTTCTGTTAGTTGTGTTAATTATTGCAAACATAATATTTATCATAAGGCACTGAATTAAGTATGGATTTGGTAGGAAAAAAAATTTTAGTGACTGGGGCAGATGGGTTTATTGGATCACATTTGGTAGAAAGCCTAGTTTCTAATGGTCATGATGTTCGTGCTTTTATAATGTATAATTCTTTCAATTCTTGGGGTTGGCTTGATCAGTCCTCTTCAGAGATTCAAGCTTCAATCGATGTGATTGCCGGTGACATTCGCGATCCCTATGGTGTTACCATGGCAATGGAGGGATGTGATGTTGTTCTGCATCTTGCAGCATTAATTTCAATTCCGTTTAGCTATGAGGCACCTGATGCATATGTTTCCACAAATATAAACGGAACACTTAATGTGCTGCAGGCGGCTCGTAAGTTAGGCACGCAACGCGTGGTATGCACCTCAACCTCTGAAACATATGGCACTGCGCAGTTTGTACCGATCACTGAATCCCATCCAATGAATGGGCAATCGCCATATGCTGCGACCAAGATTGGGGCAGATCAGTTAGCTTTGTCTTTTTACCAATCTTTTGATTTGCCAGTTACTGTTTTGCGCCCCTTCAATACCTATGGGCCACGCCAATCTGCTCGCGCTGTAATTCCAACGATTATAAGTCAAATAGCCAAGGGTGCTCGTCAAATTGAATTGGGTTCTTTAGAACCCACACGTGATTTCACATTTGTGCGTGATACAGCAAAGGGTTTTATGCAAGCTGCAGCTTGTGATGAAGCCTTGGGACAAGCAATCAATATAGGGAGTGGCTTTGAAATCTCTATCGAAGAAACGGCAGAGCTTATTTGTAAAGTGATGAATGCTGATGTGGAAATTCGTCAAGACCCGCGTAGATTGCGACCGCCTAAAAGTGAGGTGGAACGACTTTTTGCTGGAATTGATTTGGCAAAAGAACTCTTCGGCTGGAACGCAGAATACGCTGGGCGGCACGGTTTCATACGCGGATTAGCTGAAACAGCACAATGGTTTCAAGATCCCAAAAACCTTAACCGTTACCGTCCCGATACCTACAGCATATAATAATTTGGATTCTGGCGATGACACAACCTGCCCATTTTGATTTTGCCTATCACGGCCAAAGTGTGGCTGATATTATCCGTCAGGTTATCGGAGGCTCAGATGAGTTTGTAGCGCTGCATGAACCGGAATTTTCATCGAGCAGCTGGACGATGGTCAAAGACTGTTTAGACAGTGGTTGGGTATCTTCTGTTGGCAAATACGTGGATAAATTCGAAAGAGAATTGGCCACCGCTTGTTCAACAAGGCATGCGGTGGCCGTAGTGAACGGAACTGCTGCCTTACAGGTTGCGTTGATAGTTTGTGGTGTATGTAGAGACGATGAGGTAATCATTCCTAGCTTATCATTTGTCGCTACAGCAAATGCTGTTGCCCATGCCGGAGCCGTACCACATTTTGTTGACAGCGATGCGCATAATTTTGGTATTGATGTTGTTTCGCTACAAAACCATTTGCACCATATCGTAGAACGAAGAGGCAAGCTAGTTTACAATCGAGAAACAGATCGTCGAATTTCTGCCATTGTTCCGATGCACGCATTTGGCCACCCAGTAAATATGGATCCACTTATAGCCCTGGCGAATGACTATGGATTACCAGTAATAGAGGATGCAGCTGAAGCATTGGGTAGTACTTACAAGGGCCGTGCTTGTGGTAGTATGGGTCAGATTGGAATATTTTCTTTTAATGGAAACAAAATTCTGACCACCGGTGGTGGTGGGGCGTTAGTGACAAATGATGCTGAGCTTGCAAAACGCGCCAGACATTTAACAACAACCGCTAAAGTCCCACATCGTTGGGCGTTTGAACATGACGAAGTTGCATTCAACTATCGCATGCCTAATCTAAATGCAGCACTTGGATGTTCACAAATGCAAGAACTAAGCATACGGCTAAAACAAAAACGCCAACTAGCCCAGCGGTATGCAAACGCCTTTCGGGAAATGGCAGCCGTTGAACTTATTGGTGAACCAGCAGGAAGTAGTAGTAATTTTTGGTTGAATACTTTGCGCCTAAATATAGAGGACGTTGCGCATCGTAATCAACTTTTAGAACTACTAAACGATCAAAAAATTATGGCCCGACCCGTTTGGGCCTTGTTACACCGCCTTGCGATGTTTGATCATTGTCCAAAGGCAAACTTAAGTGTTGCGGAAAGGCTTGAA
>CALJEW010000381.1 GCA_938074585.1 uncultured Rhodospirillales bacterium
GAAATCAAGCCGTTGCAAAGCTTGACGCGTCTGTCTGTCGGTTTATTGTGATGTGCGCAATTGCAGTGTTTAAATAGAGATGAATTTACCTTCATCATATAATTAGAATAGAAGTATAAGTCATTGTTATGTTTGTATTAATTGATAACTACGATAGCTTTACCTACAACTTGCTCCACTACATTGGCGAACTGGGGACAGAAGCTGTTGTTCACCGGAATGATGCATTAACCGCTGATGACGTTATGGGATTAGGAGCCGAAGGTATTGTTCTATCGCCCGGTCCTTGTGATCCAGACCGAGCTGGAATTTGCCTTGAGCTGGTCGAAAAAGCAGCTGGGCGCATTCCTTTATTTGGTGTTTGCTTAGGCCATCAATGCATTGGCCAGGTGTTTGGCGGCAAGGTTGTGCGCTCGCCAGAACCGATGCACGGCAAAGTCAGTGAAATTACGCATACAAACACTGGCGTTTTTGAAGGCCTGCCAAGCCCCTTCATCGCAACGCGCTATCATTCGTTATCGATTGACCCTGCCACCATCCCTGATTGCTTGAATGTAAATGCCACAAGCGCCGACGGCGTTGTTCAAGGTATGAGCCACAAAGAGTTCGATATTTATGGTGTGCAGTTTCACCCGGAAAGTATTGAAACCCAGCACGGCCATAAGCTTTTGCAGAACTTCATAAATATTGCCAGCAGGAGACAAGCCTCATGAATGACGATTTAAAACCATTTCTAGCTCTAATAGCCGATGGTCGAACCCTAAGTATTGATGAGGCTGAGGCTGCATTTAACGTGATTATGTCGGGTGATGCTGCGGAATCCCAAATTGGTGCGTTTTTGATGGGCCTTCGCATGCGCGGTGAAACGGTTGATGAAATCACCGGCGCGGTTCGGACCATGCGGGCCAAAGCAACGATGATTGCTGCTCCTGATAATGCCATGGATATTGTTGGCACCGGCGGCGATGGAGTTGGAACCTATAACATTTCAACAGGAACCGCATTTGTTGTCGCGGGTTGCGGTGTTCCGGTAGCGAAGCATGGCAATCGGGCGGTTTCATCCAAATCTGGAGCTTCCGATGTGTTGTCTGTATTGGGTGTCAATTTAGATGCTGAGTTTTCGTTGATTGAAAAAGCCATTGTTGAGGTTGGTATAGGATTTATGATGGCACCCCGTCATCATAGTGCCATGCGGTTTGTTGGCCCGGTTCGCGCTGCTTTGGGTGTACGGACTATCTTTAATATCCTAGGCCCCATGTCGAACCCAGCGGGCGTAAAACATCAATGTATCGGCGTTTATGCAAAAGAATTAGCTGAACCCATGGCCCGAACTTTAATGAACATGGGCTGTAAAGCGGCTTGGGTTGTGCATGGGTCAGACGGTTTGGATGAGCTGACAACAACGGGCCCAACGCATGTCGTAGCCTTAAAAGACCGAGAAATCAGTCAGTTTGACGTATCGCCCGAGGATGCATGCTTGCCGATTGCATCAGCTAAAGATTTGGAAGGTGGCGATGCTCAAGTAAACGCGGATGCCATTCACTGGTTATTCGCGGGTGGAAAAGGCCCGTACCGCGATATCGTTGTCTTTAACGCCGCTGCCAGCTTGATTGTTGCGGGTGTTGCTGATGATTTGAAGCAAGGGGCCGCGATGGCCCAAGCTGCGATTGATGACGGCAAAGCATTGGCGGCATTAGACGGTTTGATCAAGATAACGAATTCAGCAGCATGAGTGACACCTTAAAGAAAATTTGTGACGATAAGCGCATTCATATTGCTAAATGTAAAATACAGCGCAGTGTTAGTGATCTGGAAGAGTTGTCTAAGTCAGCCACCGCCCCCCGCGGGTTTATTAATGCCCTGCGTAAGCGCGTTGAAGCAGGGCAATACGGCCTCATTGCTGAAATTAAAAAGGCATCCCCCTCGAAAGGACTTATCCGGGCAGATTTCGACCCGAAATCCTTAGCAATAGGGTACGAGCTGGGTGGTGCGACGTGTTTGTCTGTATTGACCGATGTCCCCTACTTTCAGGGCAGTGATGCGTTTTTGGGTGAAGCGCGCAATGCGGTTGCCCTGCCGGCGCTCCGTAAAGATTTTATGCTTGATCCTTATCAAGTAATTGAAGCCCGCGCTTTGGGGGCTGATTGCATTTTGTTAATTATGGCGGCTCTTTCTGACGACCAAGCTTCAGAACTTGAAGGTGCGGCGATTGAATTGGGGATGGATGTATTGATAGAGGTTCATAATGACGGCGAGCTGGACCATGCGCTTAAACTGAAAAGCCCGTTGATTGGTGTCAATAATCGTAATTTGAAAACCATGGAGGTCGACATTGCCATGACAGAAGAATTGGCGGGTCGCATTCCGGAAGACCGCATTTTGGTTAGTGAAAGCGGGCTTTATGTTGCAGCTGATTTGTCCCGTATGTCAAAAGCCGGGGCGAACTGTTTTTTGGTTGGTGAATCCTTAATGCGCCAAGGTGATGTCTCCCAGGCTGTTAAGACCCTGCTGACAACCATAACCGCTTCACGTTTAGCAGCTGGATAAGCGTATGAGTGAATTTACCCACATTGATAAAGACGGCAACGCAATTATGGTTGATGTTTCCGATAAGTCACAAACCGAACGGATAGCCAAAGCCAAAGGCTCTGTTGTTATGCAGACCAAAACTTTGGCTCTGATTATGAATGGTAGCCTTAAAAAAGGTGACGTTTTGGGCGTTGCTCAATTAGCGGGCATTATGGGTGCTAAACAAACGCCAAACTTGATCCCACTTTGCCATCCGTTGGCGTTAACATCCGTAAAGGTCGAGCTGATATGTAATCCCGACACCAACGCTGTTGACATTACAGCGACGTGTAAATTAAAAGGCCGTACAGGCGTTGAAATGGAGGCGCTCAGCGCAGTATCTATAGCCGCTCTTACTATCTACGACATGTGTAAAGCCGTCGATAAGGGTATGCATTTGACCGATATTCGTCTGGTCCATAAGTCCGGTGGTAAATCCGGCGTTTTTAAAGCGGAATAAATAAGTGATTTCAGTTGTAGAAGCCTTAGCCAAAGTCGCCGCAGGGTTTAAACCCTTAGGGTTCGAGACCATATCCATCGATCAAGCCTTGGGCCGTGCTTTGGCAGAAGACATTGCATCCAAGATCACCCATCCCCCCGTCGCTGTCTCATCCATGGATGGCTACGCGGTCCGGGCGGAAGATGTTCAAACTGTGCCATGCGAGCTGATACAAATCGGAGTATCCCAAGCAGGCTCAGGCTTTACTGGGATCGTGGGTGCAAGGCAAACCGCTCGCATTTTCACTGGTGCCCCCTTACCAAAGGCTGCGGACGCCGTAGTTATGCAAGAAAATACGGAAACCGTTGGCACTCGTATTCGTGTTTTAGAATCTGTAGCCCCGAACAAGTTCGTTCGCCCCGCCGGACTTGATTTCAAAACGGGGGATGTACTGCTGCATAAGGGGCAAGTTTTATCAGCCCGCGATATCGGTTTATTGGCCAGCATGAACGTGCCGTGGATTGTGGTCCACCGAAAACCCCGCGTTGCCATTATGTCGACTGGCGATGAACTGGTCATGCCGGGGGAACCTGTTGGCCCTGACCAGATTATAAATTCAAATACGCTGGCGTGTGCCGGATACATTACGGCCATGGGCGGCGAGCCTGTCAATTTGGGCATCGCCCGCGATACGGAGCAATCTTTGCGCGATACTTTGGCCGGTGCCAAAAGGGCTGATTTGCTGATCACCATTGGTGGCGCGTCGGTTGGTGATTATGATTTAGTGCAATCGGTAATGCGTGAACAAGGTTTAGAGTTGGGCTTTTATAAAATTGCCATGCGACCCGGAAAGCCATTAATTTTCGGACAGTTACAAGACGTTCCTGTGTTAGGACTTCCGGGTAATCCGGTCTCCGCTGGCGTGACAACGGCGCTTTTTGTCAAGATGGCAATGGATATAATGCTGGGGCTTGGCGATAACCAAACTCAGCTGGAAAGCGTTGCTTTGGGTGTCGATCTGTCAGCCAACGATCAGCGCCAAGATTACTTGCGGGCGCGGCTGGTTGCGGGTGAGAATTCAGAGCCAACGGCTCTTCCCTTTAGCCGCCAAGACAGCGCCATGATGGCCCGCTTCGCCGACGCAGACTGCCTCATCGTCCGCGCCCCATTCGCCAAAGAAATCAAAAAAGGTGATCTTGTGAGTGTGCTCCGCCTGAACTTTGGGCGAGTTGGGTTTTAAGCAACTCAAAACAAATATCACTCCGTTGATTATTCGAACCGTACCTCATAGTCCGTCATTTTCGTTGTAAAAAATTAAATAACATCGAATACTTGTTAAACATGCCTGTATCACCGAAACTAGAAATCTGCTTGACGATCTAGTGGGGATATAAATTCACATTTGAAAACTTTCTGATAATATGTAGGGCTGGTGCCTTACTATTCACCATCAACCTATCTTAAATGTCGAACGGCACAATGCTAATCTAATTATATGTAATATTATGACCGGTAACCAAAACTCTAATGCGTCTAACTCAGTTATTTGGCGCCAATAATTTATCCATCGAATTGCATCGATAAATATTAATTGATAAAAAGCAGTTGAAATATATAAAATATAGCTTTGCAGAGTTTAAATTTTTGTAATAGCAGCGGTTTACGAATTGGTTTTTTGAGCGCGGATTTAGTTATGCCGAAAGCTGGCCCACATTCAGACCTTTTGATTATTATCGGTGTTGTAACGACATTTGGTGGACCCAGTTCTGGCTTTTATTTCGCTCGGTTTGGTTTTATTAATATCAATGTTTGTTTTGCCTATCTGCCCGGCGAAGCAATCAACGACGTGCAAGTGACCTTAAAAAAAACTTGGCTTTTGTTAAGAGCTAATCGATGGCCTTTTATCTGGCTTATTGTTTCTTTGTCGATGTTGTATGGTGTTGTTATTTTAGGTTCTGAACTTAACGAAAGCCTTGTTTTAAGTCCCGTTTGGGCGTTGGCTGGAGCCGAGAAC
>CALJEW010000382.1 GCA_938074585.1 uncultured Rhodospirillales bacterium
GTCGCGACCTTCACCTTTGCCTTGGATCAACAAGCCACGCGGGCCTGGATGCACAGAAATATCGGCTCGCAAATTATGTGCATCGCGCGAAAATGTCACGCTGGCATCAATTGCTTGGTCAAAATATTTTGCAACCGCAAGAGTTAAGTGGTTTTGAACGTGGCTGCTCAGCGCATCACCAACATCCATGTTTTTACCTTTAACGGATATTTCCATATATACTTGTGGTCCCCTATCTGCGCATCAAAACCGCCGGTTATCAAATGACCCTCGAATTTAGCTTCTCTAGTTTTGATCCTAGTGTTCCCGAGCCCAATGGCTCCGCATACCCAGTAAACATTAACAAAAAAACAAAGCATTTTGAATGTTTTTTCTATGAAGGTCGGGAAATTAGAACCCAACCCGTGCATTGTCAATACACCCGTTTATTTACATTTTCTATCTTGAAAAAAAATAAAATCACGACGGGGCTGCCTTATCGCGGCGGCGCTGCACAGACGAGAACATTTTCATAGATTCGCGGTATTTAGCAACCGTTCGGCGCGCAATATCGATCCCTTCAGATTTTAAAATAACGACTAGTTTATCATCTGAAAGAATTTTTGTCGGCAATTCTGCATCAATTAACGTTTTGATTCGATGCCGTACTGCTTCTGCTGAGTGCGCTTCGCCACCCACTGTCGAGCCGATTGCAGACGTGAAGAAGTATTTTAATTCGAATATGCCGCGCGGTGTTGCCATGTATTTATTCGATGTAACCCGGCTAACTGTGCTCTCATGCATTTCAATGGCTTCTGCAATATCACGAAGGACTAAAGGCTTTAAGTGCTGAACCCCCAAACGAAAAAACATGTCCTGTTGGATAACCAGTTCCGTGGCAACTTTTAGTATAGTTGTGGCCCGCTGGTGTAGCGATTTTACCAACCAATTTGCGGTTTGAAACTGTTCGGAAATGTACGACTTATCTTCGCGACCCTTTGTTAGTCCAACAACTTGAGAATGATAGTGGTTGTTAACAAGGACTCGTGGCAAGGTGTCTGAATTAAGTTCGATCAACCACCCTCCCCCCGGTTTCGCGCGCATTAAAACATCCGGGTTAATCGCTTGACTCACGGAGTGTTCAAAGGCTGTGGCGGGCTTTGGATTAAGCGCTTTTAGCTCATTAATCATATCCGCCAAATCTTCTTGATCTACGTTACAAACGTCCATAAGCGCTGTTAAATGACGTTTTGCTAGTAATTCAAGGTTTTCAATCAAGGATTCCATACAGGGATCGAACCGGTCCAAATCTTTAAGCTGCAAAGATAAACATTCGCGCAAATCGCTGGCAAATATACCCGGCGGGTCAAGCTGCTTCATAATTTCAAGTGTTGCTTCAACGCGTTCAATCGTGCATCCCAAGCTCAAAGCAACACTATCAAGCTCATCACGGATATAACCAGCTTCATCTAAAAGATCGATTAAGTGCGTGCCAATAATCCTGTCAATTGGGTCGGCAATTTCGATTCCAATTTGCGCCATTAAATGTTCACGCAAGGTCAGTTGTTCTGAAAGCGTTTGTTCTAAGTCAGGTAACAAGCCATCAAAACCGCCACCACCAGTGCCCGCTGGTTCCCGAAACGCCGCCTGATCGAAGGCTGGGCCTTCAATGTCGCTGCCGCTGTCGGTGGTAAAGGTATTGTCGAGTTCCGCATCTAATTCCTGAGCTTGGGGAATCTCTATTTGATCGTTACGGCTGAAATCGATGTCTTCTAGAGCGGCTGGGGGATCATCAGAAGCCGAGCTCAATGAATCGTCGGTTTGAGTGTCTGATTGCTCGACTAGGGGTTCGTCGCGCCAATCACCTTCGTCGCGCTCAAGCAGCGGGTTTTGCTCTAGCTCTTGCTCTACAAATTCAGTCAGCTCCATATTCGACATTTGTAAAAGCTTGATCGCTTGTTGCAATTGCGGCGTCATGACAAGGGACTGAGATTGGCGCTGATCTAAGCGGGGGCCTAGTACCATGAGAATGCCACAGACTGAAGATTAAAGGTTAAACCGGTCACCGAGATAAACGCGTCTGACATCTTCGTTTCCGACAATATCGTTTGGCGCCCCTTCCATAAGCATCAATCCATCGTGGATGATGTAGGCCCGATCAATCACGTCCAATGTTTCTCGTACATTATGATCGGTGATTAAAACGCCAATTCCACGGTCTTTTAAGTGTGCAACTAAATCACGGATATCGCCAACCGCAATGGGATCAATGCCTGCAAAAGGCTCATCCAATAGAACGAAATGCGGGTTAGACGCCAAGGCACGTGCAATTTCAACCCGGCGGCGTTCACCACCTGAAAGGGCCAAAGCAGGTGTCCGGCGTAAGTGGGTAATCGAAAACTCAGCCAATAAGGCTTCCAAAATAGCTTCACGGCGTTCTCGTGATTTTTCAACAACTTCCAATACGGCGCGAATATTTTGCTCAACACTCAAACCTCTGAAAATAGAAGATTCTTGGGGCAAATAGCCAATCCCTAATCGCGCCCTGCGGTACATAGGTAAGTCTGAAATATCGTTGCCATCCAGTATGATTGAGCCTTGATCCGGTGGTATCAGCCCCGTTATCATATAAAAACAGGTGGTCTTTCCAGCCCCGTTCGGACCTAACAAGCCAACCACTTCACCGCGTTGCAGTTCCATGCTAACACCACGAACAACCGGTCGTTTTTTGAACCTTTTACCTACATTATTAACGACCAAGCCCTGATTGTCAGTGACAAGTGTAGGTTGTCCAGGTTCATTTTCTCTGGGCTCGGTGTTCATATTGGCTCGCTCATTTTCGTTCATTTCAACGCCATACCCTGATTATATCAGATATATCTTTTATTTGCGCGGCTTCTTTGTTGGCCGGAAACTCCCTTTTACGCGTCCGCTACCCGTTGCACAACTATGCAACCGACTAACACCTGAATTCAAGTCCACATCTGCGCTACACCCATTTAGGACATTGTTATCACGTATAATTTTAACAGACCCCGTAAGTGTTGCTATACCGCTTTCAACATTATATATGCCTCGATCAGAAGTTGCTTCATCTTTGGCGGTTTTAATTTTGACGTCATCAAAGGCATCGATCCGATAAATTCCAGTTTCACCTTCTTTATTTTTATGGAAATAGGCGGCTAATACATTGGCGTTTAATTTTTTATCTGCGCGTTTTGCCGCTGCATTGCCACGGGCTACAGCCATTTGTTTGGTTTCCCAATATTCCAATTGATCGGTAGCGGTTAGCCAGTCTTCACCAGAAACCAGTTTTAAATTTTTTCCAGTAATTGTTAGGATCGAATTATCAACATCATAAAGAGCTTTGTCACCGTATGCGGTTCCTTCAGCTGATTTTATCCGAACGGTTCCAATGGCATCTAATCGCCATATTTCGGTTGAGCCATCATTCGTCTGACGATAGTAGGCGCGCAATTCATCGGCTAAAACACTGACGTCTCCACGGATTGCACGGGCGTTTCCACGAGCGACAAAAACCAATCCATCTTGTTGCCATTCAATACCATTATCAGCATCGATCTCTATCGGCGTATCGCCAGAACCAAAATTCAAGCTTTGTGCTTGTGCCAAACGGCTTGCGCTAACGGCCGTAACAATTGCTATGATAAGGAATACCCAACGTTTCATTTGACTGTCTTTCTAGCCCCTAGATGCAGAGTTAATTTAGATTTACCTGTGAAATAGATGGTTTTCCCTTTATCTACCAGCTTAAAACCTTGGGCCGTTAGCAGGCCAAAGTCACCTTGACCTTGAATGGGCATATTTCCAGATGCAACCCCTGACACCAAATCGATAACGGCTTTTTCAGTTTGAAATTCGTATCCAGAATCGTGAAATAAATTGACCATCCCTTCTAACTTTAAAGTATTTTCCAAATGAACAAATAGGCCTGTATTTGCCGTCAGAACCAGCCATGTTCCATCATTAAGCGTGATATCGGCTTTTGGCACTTCCAATTCTATTTTTGCCCCTGTTTCGCCTAAGCTACGGGCTAAATCAGCAGTAATCGAATACGGCTTATTTTCGGAATCGGTGCCAACAAAACGCGGGTTTACCATGCTTAGGTCTTTGGAAACATTGGCCTTAATGGCCGCAAATCCTATACTAAAACGCAGATCATCCGGTGCCAAGTGGGGCCACAAGACAACTAACAAAATTAAAATCAATGCCGCAACCGGTAGGATGAACTTCATCATCGACACAAAGCGGCTATAGGTTTGAGTGAAGCGCCGGGGCAATGGAATTGGTCCTAGGCGGGGGTCTCGGGGCGTCGGGATATCGCTTGGTGGGTTTAAATGAGGAGATATAGACATCATTATTAAACTACGCCTGCACGCAGGCAGTCGTGGATACGTAAAACCCCAATGGTCTTATTATTTTCGGTAACAAACAAATTGGTTATTCTTTTGACATCCATAAGGGCCGCAGCTTCACTGGCTAAAGCATCTGGGCCAATTGTTTGAGCGCCAACTGTCATCAGATTTTCGGTTTTTTTAGCCAAAAAATCGGGCCCCATATGGCGACGTAAATCACCATCGGTAATGACACCTTGTAAATGATTTCGACTATCGACCACAGCCAAACAGCCAAAGCCTTTAGCTGAAATGATCAGAATTGCTTCCGACATATCCATATCGCTAGTGGCGGTTGGTAATTCATCACCAGAATGCATTAAGTCCCGGACTTTAAGCAGTTTAAGGCCCAATTTTCCGCCAGGATGAAAGGTTTGAAAGTCAGAAGGCGAGAACTTATTGCGTTCTAACAAAGCAACCGCAATGGCATCGCCAAGCCCAAGCATCAGGGTCGTTGATGTGGTTGGGGCAAGTCCCATGGGGCAAGCTTCTGGGGCGGGGGGTAAAACAAAGGAAATTGTGGCGGCCGTATCCAAAGTGCTGTTTTTGCGTGATGTCATAGAAATTAAAGGGATATCGAAGCGTTTGCAGTAGGCAATTAAATCAGCAAGTTCTGTTGTTTCTCCAGAGTTAGATAAAGCCAAAACTGCATCTTCTTTGGTAATCATACCTAAATCACCATGCGATGCTTCGCCGGGGTGGACATAAAAACTAGGCGTTCCTGTTGATGCCATTGTGGCGGCTATTTTTTTCGCTATGTGGCCGCTTTTTCCCATGCCCGAAACAATCACACGACCCTTGATTTTAGATAAAACCTCAATGGTTAAAATAAAGTTCTCGCCCAAACTTGCGGCTAAGCTATTTAATGCATTGGCTTCAATCCCGAGAACTCGGCGGGCCGAGTTTAAATCGTCGCCATCCGTTTGAGAGAGTAAAGAAACCTGATCCGAAGCCGTTGAAGTGGTCATAAAAACTTAAATCCTTTTGCACACACTTAGCACTGAAACGAAATGTCCATCATTGAGCTATCGCATTATAAGCGAGTATGCGCCGGTGTCCGGAAAGGGTCAACAAAACCGGTCACTTAACTACAATCTGTTGCGCTTATTTATGCCGCAAGCCGGCGTTAATGAGCAAAGATATCCATATAGCCCCAGCCCATGGCGTCTAACTGGCCGCGGGTACTCAGAAAATCAAAGCACGATTGGGCGAGTTCCATTCGGTTTTCACGAGTCAGCATAATGTCTAAGCGTTCTTTTAAAGCATGCAGGTTCAATACATCCATTGCTGCGTATTTAAGCTGATCATCGGATAAGTCTTCTGCTGCCCAATCGGATGATTGCTGCTCTTTCGATAAATCAATTTTTAAAAGCTCTTTGGTTACGTGCTTTAAACCGTGATGGTCTGTGTAAGTCCGAATTAACCGGGAGGCGATTTTTGTGCAATAAACGGAATTGATATCGACGCCGAGATATTTTTTTAAAACAACTACGTCGAAGCGGGCAAAATGAAAAATCTTTGTGACTTTAGGGTCAGACATTAAGGTTGCTAAACGAGGCGCTTTATATCCATCAGCTGAAAACTGAACTAAATGGCAGACCCCATCTCCAGAAGACAGTTGTGCTAAACATAAGCGGTCGCGGTTGTGGTTCAGGCCTTGAGTTTCTGTATCAACAGCAACACAGTCACCAAAGTCGAGACTGGCAGGTAAGTCGCCTTTATGTAATTCAATGGATGTTGGATTTTTTCGAGCTTCGAATTTCATAAGATTTCCCCAAGTATTTTTCAAATATTCAACTCATCGGGGCGATGGTTCGCCGCAGAAGCCAAACTAAAGCTCAGCACACTATGCTTTTTAGCGCTTTGGTGCCCAGGAGAAGACTCGAACTTCCACGACCTTGAGGTCACAGGCACCTGAAGCCTGCGCGTCTACCAATTCCGCCACCTGGGCATCGGATCATCTGAAAACCATTGTTCTTCACCGAGGTCCAGTGATTATTGACCTACAGGTATTTTGTCAACCGTAATTTATCGTAAGCGTAGCATATGCATACACTTGTGTTTAGCTATAAGGTTGACGGCCGCTGTGATGACATGTAATTCCAAGGATTAAGAATTCATGGTTTTGTCAGGGGTCCTTATTTGCGATAATAGATATGTCGCGTTAAAACCAAACTTAGCGCACTTAAACGAGGTGGTATCAAATGGCTAGAATAACAGTATTCGGCGGCTCAGGGTTTATTGGCCGCTATTTGGTTCGGCGTTTGGCTACTGAAGGATGGCAAGTGCGTGTCGCATGCCGGGATTTGGAAATTGCAAATCTATTACGTCCTTCTGGTGATATTGGGCAAGTGGTTCCTTGGTGCTGCGATATCACGAAGCAGGATCATGTTGCCGCGGCGGTTAATGGGGCTGATGCTGTTGTTAATTTGGTTGGTGCTTTATATGAAAGCGGACGAAATTCGTTTGCTAATTTGCATGATGCCGGGGCACAAGCGATTGCTGAAGCCGCACAGGCTGCTGGCGTTGCTAAAATGGTCCATGTTTCTGCTTTAGGAGCCAATGATAAATCCATTTCGGTTTATGCGCAAACTAAAGCGGCAGGTGAAAAGGCTGTTAAAACAGCATTCCCTGAAGCTGTTATTTTGCGTCCAAGCGTGCTGTTTGGCCCAGAAGACGGGTTCTTTAATTTATTCGCCGGACTATCTCGTTTCACCATGGTTCTGCCGGTTTTTGGCTGCCCAATTTTGCCAAAGTTTAAATCCGATGAAAACGGTTATAAACTTGATTTCTATGGAGATGGCGGAACTAAATTCCAGCCGGTTTACGTCAACGATATCGCCAAAGCTATCGTCTCAAGCCTCAGTTTAGCCGAAGCGAAAGGCCAAACGTATGAGCTTGCTGGCCCAACGACCTACAGTTTTAAGCAATTAATGGAAATGCTACTGAATTACACCAATCGGAAGCGATTGTTGGTTCCAATCCCGTTCTTTGTTGCCGAACTTTATGCGACGTTTTTGCAAATATTACCAAAGCCCCTGCTGACACGGGATCAAGTAACGCTGCTGCAATCAGATAATGTGACAAGCGATGGTGCAAAAGGACTTGCCGATTTAGGCATTCGCCCGACAACGGCAGAATCTATTTTACCTACCTATTTAGGCCGGTTCCGCCCAAAAGGCAGCTACGATAAGCTCAGTGCTTAACTTCTTATAAACTGAGCGCATAAACGGAAAAGAAGCTTAGTAACGTTGAAGTAGAACGCCGTCACGGCTGGATGAGTTTTCGTTGGCTGAGGTGACGATCAGGTCGCCAAATTCGCGCAAAAATGCTGAACCCCGGACGGTGCGTTGAATAAGAACACTACGTTTGTCGTTTGGGTCGGGCTTGCGACACACCATATCCAGTCCAGTTAAACGGTTTACGGCACGCGCAATCGCTGGTTTAGATACTTTCAGTAGATTCGCTAGTCCCCGAACAGTATGCGGGGCCGATGTCAAATAAACGGAAAGAAATAAAGACATTTGGCGGGCGGATAAGTCAGGTGCATCTAAACGCACACTTTCTACAATTGCCCGACGCCAGATGTCTAACGCCTTTAATTCATCAAATTCCTTAACCATCCGGTAAACTCTCCTAAACAAAGTAAATCATTTCGATTTCAAAACTTTAAAGCCGTTCGATGCGCAATGACAACAGCCTTTTGTGTTGTTCCGTTGATTTGTTTAATTATCTATCCGAAACGTTTTTCTAAAGCCTTAAATACAGCGCGCATACCCATGGCTTCTCCCCCTTCTGGCCGGCCTGGTCGTGTTGAAATGTTCCAAGCAATTAAGTCTATATGTGCCCATGCAATATGGGGCTCAACAAAGCGCTCCAAAAAGAGGGCGGCAGTAATTGCTCCACCGAAACGACCCATAGGCGCATTGGTTATATCAGCAATTTTTCCAGTAATTTGATTATTGTAGTCGGCCCAAAGCGGCATCCGCCAAAGGGGGTCGTTTGTCAATTGAGATGCTTTGAGTAGTTCCGTTGCTAAACGGTCATCATTGACAAATAAGGCGGGAAGGTCTGTTCCAAGGGCAACCCGCGCGGCTCCAGTCAAGGTTGCGAAATCAATGATGACTTCAGGGTTTTCTGATGCGGCTTCAAACAAGGCATCGGCCAAAATAACCCGGCCTTCAGCATCGGTATTACCAATTTCAATTGTCAGCCCTTTTCGGCTATTCAAAACGTCGCCTGGCCGCATGGCATTCGCGGACACACTATTTTCAACCGCTGGGATTAATACCCGCAGACAGACCGGCAACTTTGCCGCCATAATCATTCCGGCCAAGCCCAAAACGTGGGCAGCCCCGCCCATATCTTTTTTCATTAGCTCCATGCCAGATGCTGGCTTTAGATCAAGCCCGCCGGTATCGAAACAGACACCTTTACCAACCAAAGTTAATTTGCGGCTCTGTTTTTCGCCCCAATGGATATCAATCAATCGGGGCGCGCGATCATTGGCCCGGCCAACCACGTGGATGGCCGGATAGTTTTGCTCAATCAAATCATCGCCAACAATCACTGAATAATCGGCCCCGTGCTCCCGAGCTAAAGTTTCAGAGGCACTTGCTAGCTCTTCGGGGCCCAAATCATTGGCAGGCGTATTAATCAGGTCACGGACCAAATGCGTATTCGAAGCCGCCGCTTCAACAGCGGCCCGGTCGCATTTATCAGGCCAAATTAATTGCGGAGGCACAAAACCAGAAGATCGGTACCGGTCATATTGATAAGTAGCTAAAGCCCAAGCAAGCGTCGCGTTATATAAATCGGCCCCGTTAAGTCCTTTATCATCTAAGGTATAGACGCCGGAGACCAAATGGCAGGGAAGATTAGCCCACTCCCAAAGTGGGGCGTCATTACCGACCAAATAAATAAAGTGATCCGGATCACCATCATTGCCGGGTAGACTAAAAGCGGAACTCGAATCGGCTGTAAAACCGTTGGTCGCGATCCAAGCCAGTTGACGTTCTGATTGCTTTGCCAACCATGCACCAAAAAGGGAGCGTCGAACGATAGCGATCATCATTGGGGTGGATTGTGAAGTGGCTATCAAATTGAGAGGCATCGTGGCTCCTAAGTGAAAAAAGTTAGGGTTAGTAACCTAAAATCAAGATGAACTGAAATCACATGCTTGAAAACCATATTTCGTACACTATTTTTTAAAAACATCATTTTTCTACTTTTGTATAGGAATCATCATGTCTGAGATTGCGATTGTTATTAGAAATGATAATTATTTATTGTGGTCGTCACGCGGATGGTTGGCACCCCCTGTTGCGCGCTTTAGAACCTTTGCGATCGATGGTTGCGAAGTTGCTAGGGCTTATATGAGCGCCGTTTTTGAATGTCCTGGAATGCAAGAATGGCGAGCGACTGCAGAGGCGGAAACGCAAATTATTAAATACGTGTAAGATTAACTAATCGAAGACGTGTCTTTGATTTAGGAAGAATAAAATGTTTAGTTGGTATAAAGAATATCGCAGAGCCTCAGAAGTTAAACAGCTTAATCGCGATGCCCCCTTAATTGTTACCCATGCGACGGACTTGTTCAAACCGTCAATCTTGACTGAGATCGCGTGTCAGGTTCGCGATCATGTTGACCGCATTCATGCCCAATACGGAACCAGCCTTATCGATTTGAAACGTGCCCATTTTGATTATAAACGAATGCACAAAGAAGCCCGGCACCGGGCCGACCAAACCGTGCTCAGCAGTATGACGTTAACAATTATTTACATACGGGCAGAAATGGTTGGCCGCGGCGCGGACCAGGCGCGGCATGATATTGAGGCGTTTGTTAATTCCTATGCGGATAATTAGCATGCATAAGAAAGCCGCTGCCAAACCAATGGCAACAGCTTTTAAGACAAAGTGACTTAATGCATTAGTTAACGTTAATTGTTAGCGACCCAATGCCTTCAACGCTGCCCTTCATGACATCGCCTTTGACAATTGCGCCAACGCCAGCAGGCGTGCCAGAATAAATCAAATCACCCGGAGCGAGCGTGAAGAGGCCAGACAAGTATGATATGGTTTCTTGAATGTTCCAGATTAACTGATTGATATTGCCGTCTTGGCGGGTCTCGCCATTGACGTCCAACCAAATCCGGGCATTTTCTAATCCACTAACTTGATCGGCGGGAACAATTTCCCCACACGGCGCTGAGTTTTCAAACGCCTTACCAACTTCCCATGGGCGGCCCGCCTTTTTTGCGACGCCTTGTAAATCACGGCGCGTCATATCTAGGCCCAGCGCATACCCATAAACACAATCCATGGCATCTGCTTCTGCTATATCTTTTCCACCTTTAGATAACGCGATGACCAATTCCATCTCGAAATGAACGTCTTTTGATTTATCAGGGTATGGAAAATTGCCCCCATTTGGGACAATAGTGTCAGGATTTTTTTGAAAGAAAAACGGTGGCTCACGGTCTGGATCGTGCCCCATTTCCCGTGCGTGGGCAGCGTAGTTACGGCCAACGCAGTAGATGCGGTGAATGGGAAAAAGAGCATCCGATCCACGAACCGGAACGGTTGGGATTGTTGGAGGAGTTATTACATAAGCCATTTATTTTCTCTCTTATACTTATTTATAATGCAGTGTTAAAAATTAAAATATATTCGGATATGAGTTCCCATTCAGCATCTACTTGAACATCCGCAGACAGAAACAGGTTCATGACGGGGTAGCGGTACTCAAAAAAATTTGTCAATTTCCCAAATCATTCTTCAGATTCGTTGCTATATCCCTAAATTTTTGATTTAACCCATTTACAATAGGGGCGAAAACCGTGAACGCCCCTCAACCCGCGTTGATCAACTTCTCCGTTTGCGTCTTTATCAACGGAGCTATATTCAAACCACATGACTTCGACGCATCAGTTGGCACATTCTTAATCTTTAATCATTAGTTTTCTGGGTGTCGTCGTGAAGCATTCAAAGCCCGTTTCTGTAATCCAAATGGGCTCAGTAATTTCTAATCCGCCATCTTCTAACCAAAGCGCTGGCATGAAGTGGATTGCCATGTTTGGTTCGAGCACCGTCTTATCACCCATGCGCAAACTAAATGTGCGCTCGCCCCAATCCGGGGGATACGACAAACCTATGGGGTATCCAGTGCGGCTGTCTTTATTAAACCCGTGTTTTTGTAATGTCGTATAAAAAGCGGCAGCAATATCTTCCGCTAAATTTCCCGGTTTGGCTTTTTCTAACCCTGCCACAATGCCCTCAAGAACGGCCTTTTCTGCATTCAAATATTTTTGTGGAACTTTACCTAAATAAACGGTTCTACATTGTGGGGCATGATAACGCTTGTGACATCCAGCGATTTCAAAAAATGTGCCTTCGTTGTTTTTGAGTGGCCGGTCATCCCACGTCAAATGTGCTGCCGATGCATCAATACCAGATGGAACCATGGGCGCAATTGCTGGGTAATCTCCGCCGTGGCCATCAACCCCCATAATTCCGGTATGATAAATTTCAGCCACCAGCTCGTTCTTTTTCAAACCAGGCTCAATGACCTCAAATATCTTGGCGTGCATGGCCTCAACGATGCGTCCGGCGCGGCTCATGTATTTTAATTCTTGGGCGGACTTGACGGCCCGTTGCCAATTGACCAAGCCAGTCGAATCTCTAAATTTTGCATTGGGCAGGTGCTTGGTAAAGGACGCATAGCAGGCGGCTGAAAAATAATAATTATCCATTTCAACGCCAGTGTGAAATTTATCCCATCCACGTGTCTTAATCACCTCTGATAGATAATCCATAGGGTGCCGATCTGGGGTTTGAACGTAATGATCGGCGTAGGGGACAATGTTGCTGGCGTCCATATATACGGTGCGGTGTGCGCCGGGTGTATCCATACCACGACCATACCAAACAGGTTCACACGTCTGACTTACCAATACGCATTGATGGGTATAAAAGGACCAGCCGTCGTAGCCTGTTAACCAGGCCATGTTCGACGGGTCTGTGACAATCATTAATTCAACACCTGCGGCCTCCATAGCGGTACGGGTTTTTAACAATCGCTCTGCATATTCATCCCGGCTAAAATTCAAAATTACGGATTGGTCGGTCATGGCTATTCTCCAAATATTCAGAATTGAGTTTAGCTCTAAATTTTCGGAAAATGAACCCGAAAACAACCCGACAGTAAACTTTTATTCCGTCGAGTCTTTGCCCTTAATCATCGTCCCAGCACCACCTGGTGTGAAGAACTCAACCAGAATTCCGTGAGGTATCCGCCCGTCGCTGATAACCGCCGCTTCAACGCCTTGATCGACGGCATCTAAGCACGTTTCAACCTTTGGTATCATACCACCAGATATTGTCCCGTCTGCCATCGCGGTGCGGGCTTCATCGGCACTCATTTCAAGAATTAGCTTGCCATTTTTATCTAACACACCGCTGACGTCGGTCAGCATAATAAGGCGTTTTGCGCCCAAAGCTGAAGCAATCGCACCGGCTGCTGTGTCGGCGTTAATGTTAAAGGTTTCACCGTTTGGTCCGCTGCCTATGGGCGCAATCACAGGGGTGATGTCGGAATGCTCGAAACATTTAAGGATGTGCGGATCAATCACGTCGGGCTCACCAACAAGGCCTAAATCCAGGACTCTTTCGATATTAGAGCTCTCATCGCGCTTGGTTCTGACCAGCTTTTTCGCCTTGATTAAGTTGCTGTCTTTGCCACACAGTCCCGCTGCCCGGCCCCCGGCTTCATTGATAGTAGATACAATTTCTTTGTTAATGGACCCGGCCAAAACCATTTCAGCAATTTTCATAGTTTCTTCGTCAGTGACGCGCAACCCGTCAATAAATTCAGATTGTACGTTCAAACGTTTCAACATGGCGCCAATTTGTGGCCCCCCACCATGAACAATGATCGGGTAGAGGCCGACTTGGCGCAGCAATACAATATCTCGCGCAAACAACTTGGCCAACTCCAGATCACCCATGGCATGGCCGCCATATTTGATAACCACGGTTTTATCCGAATAGCGCTTCATAAACGGCAGCGCTTGCGAGAGCATTTTGGCTTGGTCCAGCCATTCTGCTTCATATGAGTTGTTTTCGTTTTCCATAGCAGAAACTTAACCCAACTAATCGGGCACCACCAGAAGAGAAATCAAACGCATAAAATTCCATCATCCAACGTTCTGTTGAGGGGCGAGGTGGGTTTTTTAATTATTTTTTACATCCCGTATCTATATCGTGGCACTGCCAGCGGGTGTGTTGGATAGAGGTTACATTTCATTCATCTTCCTCTAATGGTTCTTCGTTATCCGCGTATCGATAACAAGAGTTAATTTGTTTGAAAAATGTGCGTACATGATTATGTCAATAGTCACAAATATGAACTTATGGTTAACAGAATATACAAATAGTTGATTAGGCGAATTTTATTGTTTTTCGAAACGTTACAGGCTGAAATATAGAAAGCTTTGCTTGTAGAAAATTACAAGCGATAGGCGGCGTTCGCTTTTTTATATCACATTCAAGTCTGCACCCCACCGACATTTGCGGTTGGGGTGAGGGAGCGACTAGGGCTTATGTTATAGGCAGTTAGCTATCCGCCAAGGTGGCTAAGGATGCGCGCAACTCGGCGATGCCGTGGCCTTTGCGTGAACTGGTTTTTGAAATCACAGGGTGGGACGCGGGGTTCTTGGAAATAACCTTTAAAACTTTGTCTTCAAGATTCGCTAGATAATCAGCTTTCACTTTATCGACTTTGGTTAGCACTAATTGATAGGGTTGGGCCGCTTGATCGAGCATGGCCATGACACCTAAGTCAGATTCTTTTAAGCCGTGGCGGGAATCGATTAAAACACAAACCCGACGCAAATTGGCCCGGCCTTTTAAGTACGATTCAACTAAACCGGTCCATTGTTGGACTTGTGCTTTTGAGACGCGGGCGTAGCCGTAGCCTGGTAAATCAGCAAGCATCAGGCGCTCGCCTAAATTAAAGAAGTTAATTTCGCGCGTTCGGCCTGGCGTGTTGGATGTGCGGGCCAAGGTTTTTTGACGAACAAGCGCGTTTAAGATACTCGATTTTCCAACGTTAGAGCGCCCAGCGAAAGCAATTTCAGCCATCGGATCAGCCGGCACTTGCTCTAATTTGACGCAGCCAATAACAAAACTGCATGGCTGTTCAAACAAGATCCGTCCGCGCTCTAAAACTTCTGGGTCTTCAAGGTTGAGTTCCGTTGCCAATGTCATGGCGGCATCCTTATGAAGCGATTTGGGGGACCTTAAAACAAGGCCCCCGCATGAAGCGCTGCTCTATGACAGCGCTTGTTTTCCAGTAATACCCATTTTACGCATTATTAGCCATTGCTGTGCCATGGACAGGGTGTTGTTCCAAGCCCAATAGACCACCAATCCTGCTGGGAAACGAGCCAGCAAGAAGGTAAAGATGATCGGCAAAAACATGAAGATTTTTGCCTGAACTGGGTCGGTTGGTTGTGGGTTCAACTTTTGTTGCAAGTACATAGAAATACCCATGAGCAATGGCCAAATTCCGACCATTAAGAAATCTGGTGGGGTAAACGGAATTAAACCAAACAGGTTGAAGATTGTTGTTGGGTCAGGCGCAGACAAATCCTGAATCCAGCCAAAGAAGGGTGCGTGCCGCATTTCAATGGTAACAAACAGCACTTTATAGAGCGAGAAGAAGACTGGGATCTGGATCAAGATGGGTAAACAACCCGACGCCGGATTAACCTTTTCCTTCTTATAAAGATCCATCATCGCCTGATTGAGCTTCATTTTGTCATCGCCATATCGCTCGCGCATTTCTGTCATTTTAGGAGATAGCTTTTTCATCTTACTCATCGAAGTGTAAGATTTATTAGCCAGCGGGAACAAAATGGCTTTGATGCCAACGGTTAGCAATAAAATCGAAATTCCTAAGTTAAGGACAATGTCGTTGATCCATAAAAGCGCATAGAAAATTGGCTTAGTTAGGAAGTAGAACCAACCGAAATCGATGGCCAAATCAAATTGAGTAACGCCAATTTTTTCTTCATAGGCATCTAACAATTTAACTTCTTTGGCACCTGCAAAAAAATGGTTCTCTGTAGTTATCGAGCCACCAGCAGGAACCGAGACTTGTGGGCTTAAGTAATCAACTTGATACATATCGACCAATCCCTGCATACGGTGCAAATATCGGGTTTGACTTTTCAGCTTCTGATCCGGGATCAAAGCGGTTAACCAATATTTGTCAGTAATACCGATCCAGCCACCAATTGCTTCGTTTTTGATTTGACCTTGATCTTTCAAATCATCGTAGTCGACTTCAGAAAGGGTTTTTTCAGAAACACCCAACAGGCCTTCATGCAAAATATAAAAACCAGTGGTTTCAGGCGTGCCGCGGCGTGAAATTAAACCGTACGCATTTAGTACTGCTAATGATTTAGACGTATTCTCGACCGTTTGTGTGACCGTAAACATGTAATTTTCGTCTAAAGCAAAAGTCCGCTTAAACAATAACCCTTCTTTGTTGTCCCATGACAGGGTAACCGGGCTGTCGGGAGTTAACGTTTTAGCGCTTGCTGTCCATTTGGCTTCTTGACCGGGAACCTTAATGCCTTGTGCGCCAACCCAACCAAATTGCGCGTAATAAGCGCCATTGGCTGCTTTAGGCGATAACAATACGATCTCAGCACTATCGGCGTCTTGCTCTTCACGGTAACCGATCAAAGTAAGATCATCAACCCGGCCACCCGTCAGAGCGATAGAGCCATGCAGGCGCGGCGTGTTAATTTTAACGCGGTTGTTAAGAGCCAAAATGTCGGCCCGGTTTTGACCTTTGGCTTGAGCAACAGTTGTACCCGGAATAACCGGCGCAATACCAGATATAGGTCTGGAAGTTTGGGGTATGCTTGACGTTTGCCCGCTTTGGGTAATAGCACCAGGTGCAAGCTGATCTGAAATCAACGCTTGTTCAGGTGGCGGCGGACGCGTTGCATCGAAATACATTTGGAAGCCAACCAGGATTGCGATTGATAGAACAATCGCTAAAATCATATTCTTATTGTCAATCATTTGACGACCAAAACCTTTTTGTGTGAATGCGCATGGCAACTATTGCCGCTCAATCTATATGTTTCTGGGACCGGATCATATCCGTAGCCACCAAACGGACGGCAGCGTAAAATACGTTTAAAGGCCACCCAGGTGCCCCAAAAGGGACCATGCTGGCCTAAAGCATCAAGCGCATAAGACGAACATGTAGGCTCAAACCGGCAGCTTCCGGCTAAATAAGGGGAAATCAAAAGTTGATAGCCCCTTATCAATAGCCGAAGTGGAAAATTAAGCGCTTTCGTCAACCAGCTCATGACGTGTCTTAATCTTTCTCTTTAAGCGCGCCTATTAGCTTTAAGCTTTTTAAGCGCTGTTTTTAAATCTTTCACCAAGGTCCGATACGGGCATTTAATTGTGCCTGCTCGACCAATGATAACCAAATCGAGGCCGCTTGCTACTATAACCGATAAAACCTCATCAGCCACAGCCCGGAGCCTGCGGCGGACACGGTTACGGATGACCGAGTTCCCGACTTTTTTCGTTACAGTAAAGCCGACGCGAACGGCGTCGGCCTCTATTTTGCCCTGTGCTTCCTGTGGTGCGCGGTTGCGTACCTGCAGGACAAGCCCTGCCATCGCCCACTTACGGCCCTGTTTTGCGACCCTTAAAAATTCCTTTCGATGCTTCAACCTATATAAGGTTGGCGCAGCTTGAGAATCACAAGGGCTCAACGGGGTAGTCAGTGAAATCATTGGCTCAGCATTTAAGCTGAAAGACGCTTTCGTCCCTTTGTGCGTCGGTTTGCTATAACGTTACGTCCACCAACTGTGGACATGCGGCTCCGAAAACCATGACGACGCTTACGAACTATTTTACTTGGCTGAAACGTGCGTTTCACGATCCTGCTCCTTTATGTGAATTTTCCCGGTGTATAAGGGTTTGAAAGAGAGAAGTCAACGGTGCTGACAGTGAAAAAATGATTTATTGCCCGCATATGAATGTCACTCAATAGGGGTTGTGGTTATATACCAGGTCGAATGCACGTTATTAGATTGTTTGATCTGATGAATCAATGAATGCAATGGAGTGCATTGAGATTATTTTAACAAACAAACAAATTTATGCACCAAAACCATATCAAAACTCAAAACACTTTCGATTTATTGTCATAAAAATAATAAAACTCCTAGTTATAAAACAGGTAGAAAATAGTAATGCACTATTTGCATGTTTTTTTAGGGACCCTTTTTATAAATACAGAAATTGAATAACTTTATTTGCACAGGTATCGCATCGCTGCTGATTTGTATGCTTTCAAACTAATGCCAAAGAAATGTATGCTGTGAATTATCCACCGACGTTGATCAGAGATTGTCTTCGCCCTGGCGTTACGCTGGATTTTATTAAAGAAACGGAGGCCCATATTGGCGAAGATAGCTCTTTCACGTTCTATCCTTTCACCCACACGCTCAAAATAGTGGAAACGCAATCACTTGGTATTTTTCCGATTATATTTAAGCGCCCAGCACGGGAAGCTAAAAACAAGGATCGCCAAGGTATTTAGACATTCAAGATTTTTTCTAGCTAAAAGTAAGGCCGTTATCAGTCTTTAAGAAGCGCAAAAATTAAGTTTGATTGGAGTTGTTCGTGGGAATACGATGGATGTATTATTACATCATATGGGCTGATTAATCTAACACGTGTAGCAAAAGAAAGCATGAACGCCCGAACGCTTGGAAGCAGCCACATTAACGTTTAATCTTTGATAACTAACGTTTATCAACACATGTGGAAGCAAAAAAAATCAAAATGCCTTTGTTGATTATTGCACCGATTAGTCAATTTGAGCCTATATTGTTGCGAATAAAAACTTTCCATCTGCGCCTGCAGAAAAATATCGTGGTGCCGAGGCTTCAATGCATGCAAATGGCACAATCCAAAAAATTGCAAATAGCTACTCAAAGTAAAATGAAGAGCTATGCCTAGATCAAGTGTGTAATTAAAACATATTGGGCATCACGCTAAGTTGAAGTTTCGCCGGGCTATTTGGTTGCATCTGTTTTATAACTTCGAATAAATAATTGCTCTTCAATAGTACCCCAGGATAATTTATGGTGAACGGCACACCAACCATCGCATTTATGCGTCGGGAATGGCGCTTTCTTTTGTTTGGTGCATTAGTCATGTTTTGGACCAGCCCCGGCCAAACCTATTTTATATCTTTGTTTGGTGATCAATTTCGCCAAGACTTTGGCTTGAGCCACGGTGAATTCGGCAGTCTTTATACTTTAGCAACCCTTACCAGTGCGGCTATTTTGTGGCCCATGGGGCGACTAGTCGATAAATTGCGGCTGGTTAAATTTGTTTGGTGGGTGTGTGTGGCCATGGTTGTCGGCACAGTATCCATGTCTATTGTTAATGGCCCAATCTCTTTGTTTTTAGGCATTTTGGTTGTCCGCTTTTTAGGCCAAGGCATGATGTCTCATATCGCCGTGACGGCTATGGCCCGGCGCTATGCGGGGGAACGCGGTCGTGCTATAGCTATTGCCGGATTTGGGTTCCCCATTGGCGAAGGCATTTTTCCACCCCTGATTTCCATTGGTTTGACGGTAATCAGTTGGCAAAATATTTGGATTTGCATGGGCATTGCCGCGGCAATCATGTTGCTGCCAACGGTTCCGTTTTTATTAAAGCGAACGGCTGGTCAAGATGGACAAGGGCCGGATGCATTAGCTGCGCCTGATCAAAATCAAAAGCAATGGACGCGGGGAGAAATGCTCCGTGATCGACGGTTTTTTATGATTGCACCTTTAATCATGACCATGTCGGCCCTGTTCACCGGCATCATTTTTCACCAAAAACACATAATTGTTAACCTTAAAGATTGGGATTTTCTTTGGTGGAGCATCTGCTTTTCGGTCTTTGCAGTCTGTCAGATTATCGGTAGTTTTTCGGCCGGATGGCTGGTCGATCGCATTTCAGCCCGGTGTATAGCCCCCTTCGTTCTGCTTCCTTTTGCGTGCTCGTTATTGATTTTGGGCTTTGGCGATGATGACTATTGGGCCTTGGGAGTTATGGCCTTTATGGGCTTGAGTGCGGGCTCGAGCAACCCAACGTTTTCATCGCTTTGGGCTGAACTTTATGGCACTGAGCATTTGGGCGCGATCCGGGCCACAGGCGCGGTATTGTCGGTGTTTGCGTCCGCATTAGGGCCAGTGGTTATCGGCTGGGCTTTGGACGCCAATGTATCTCTGTTGACAATTACAACGATCTCAATTGCGATTACATTATCCACTAGCACTTTGGCGGCGGTTGGATTACGCCGATAGCTTTAAATGTTTAAATGCACGGATTGCTTGCCCAAATCGATTTGGGCTGATAAACCCCCGGCAACAATATTATAATCCCTTTATGGACTTATTATAGGAGCTTACGCATGTCTTTTGATGATTGCAAAATTGCCGACCTTTCTTTGGCTGAATGGGGTCGGAAAGAAATTAATATAGCCGAGATCGAAATGCCGGGCCTAATGGCTTTGCGTAGCGAACATGGCATAAGCCAACCGCTTAAAGGTGCCCGCATTGCTGGCTGCTTGCACATGACCATTCAAACCGCTGTTTTGATTGAAACGCTTACAGCTCTTGGTGCTGAAGTTCGCTGGTCAAGCTGCAATATTTTCTCAACCCAAGATCAAGCCGCTGCTGCAATTGCTGCTAAAG
Organism: uncultured Rhodospirillales bacterium; assembly: GCA_938074585.1. Lineage (GTDB taxonomy): Bacteria > Pseudomonadota > Alphaproteobacteria > Rhodospirillales > Casp-alpha2 > JABMNT01. Next base: position 20,192 of record CALJEW010000382.1, read on the forward strand.
AAGTTCCTGTGTTCGCTTGGAAAGGTCAAACAGAAGATGAATCCGAATGGTGCATCGAGAAAACAATCAAGGGTCCCGACGGCTGGACACCAAACTTGATTTTGGATGATGGCGGTGATTTGACCGTTATGATGCACGAAAAATTCCCTGAATTAATGAAGAACGTTAAAGGAATTTCTGAAGAAACAACAACCGGTGTTCACCGCTTGTATGACATGGAAAAAGCAGGGAACCTTAAAGTTCCAGCGATTAACGTCAATGATTCAGTAACTAAATCTAAGTTTGATAACAAATACGGTTGCCGCGAAAGCTTGGTCGATTCAATCCGCCGCGCAACAGACGTCATGATGGCCGGTAAAATTGCTGTTGTTGGCGGCTTTGGCGATGTTGGCAAAGGTTCAGCCGAAAGCTTGCGTTCAGCAGGTTGCCGCGTTTTGGTAACTGAAGTCGATCCGATTTGTGCGCTTCAAGCGGCTATGGAAGGCTTTGAAGTTGTGACCATGGAAGATGCGGCTCCTCGCGGAGATATTTTTGTCACCTGCACAGGCAACATAGATGTTATCACGCTTGACCACATGCGTGATATGAAAGATCGGGCTATTGTTTGTAACATCGGCCATTTCGATTCTGAAATCCAAATCGGCGCATTGCAGAATTACGTATGGGACAACATCAAGCCACAGGTTGACGAAGTTATCTTCCCTGACAACAAGCGCTTAATCATTTTGGCACAAGGCCGTTTGGTAAACCTGGGCTGTGGCACTGGCCACCCAAGCTTCGTTATGTCTGCAAGTTTTGCCAACCAAGTGTTGGCTCAAATTGAACTTTGGACCAATGCAAAAGCCTACGACAATAAAGTTTATGTATTGCCTAAGCATTTGGACGAAAAAGTTGCCGCCCTTCACTTAGAAAAAGTGGGCGCTAAGTTGAGCACCCTAACCAAAGAACAAGCTGCTTACATCAGCGTTGACCAAGCAGGTCCTCACAAGCCAGACGCATATCGCTACTAAAACTGAGCGGCATAGGAAAAGCGGTCCCATCTGGGGCCGTTTTTTGTGTAAAATGCTAAGCGTCCAAATGCTGCAAACACAGCCCATAGATTTTTTTGTGGCGCGAGTTTGTTGGAT
>CALJEW010000383.1 GCA_938074585.1 uncultured Rhodospirillales bacterium
ACCGCACTGGATAAAACCTTTAGCTTTAACACGGTCCAATATGGGGCCAGCGCTTGCAGGCGTGACAATAGCTGTTGTTGTAATCGCTGCTGCCATAACAGCGGCAAATGTTGTAATTATTTTTTTCATAATTCATTACTTCCTGTTGTTAATTATTCACTATATTTGAATCTGAATTCATTTTTCAGATTGTATATTTTAATTCCGTAACATGCATAATTAACGCATCTTAAGTATTAAGAATATTTCTACATTTATAACTTCATGCAATTCTGAGAAATATGCAACAATGAATTTTTAAATTTGTGAATTTTAGTCATATCGCATATGAATTTAACGCACACATAAATAAGGCTGCGTTAAAAAATAGGTAGATTTATTTTTTGAGGCCTAAAAATGATGTTGTACATTTGAATGAAAATATTTGAAAAAATACCATGAACCGAAAAGAACGCCGCCGTCTACAAAAAGAAAACACTCCATCAAGCTTACATGCACCTTACGATTCTGCGCTTAATGTTAATATTATAACTCAAAGTCTTAATAAAGCCAATGTTGCTTTAAGTATGGGTAATCCTGAACTTGCGGCAAACATAATTGATGAAGTTTTGCAATCAGACCCCAATAATCCCGATGCGCTTAATTTAAAAGCAGCTTTGTTAATGAGTTCAAGCGAAGTGGCTGAGGCTATTCGAATATTCACAAAAGTTATAAAAATAGTCCCCAATTTTGCTCAGGCCCACTTTAACTTAGGATCTGCCCTCACCATAGACGGCAAACCGAAGCGCGCGATCAAATCCTTGCAACAAGCATTAAAAATAGAGCCCGACTATGCTGACGCCCATTATAATTTAGCAAATGCTTTGCGCCAAATTGAAAAAACGGATGTCTCAATTAAACATTACAGTCAAACGTTACGCATCAACCCAGATCATTCGGGGGCAGCAACAAACTTAGCCAGTGCACATTTAGAATTGGGTCAGCCGAACGAAGCTTATGAGGCGAGTCTTCAAGCACAAACGATTGAGCCTGGAAACAGAGATGCATTAGCCTTTACAGCGATTGCAGCAACTGAAAAGGGTGACAAGCAAACGTCGGCCCGAATTTTGAAACCTGATCTGTTGGTCCGCCCCAAACAGTTCGATATTAGTCCTGGTTTTGATAGCCTAGCGGCTTTTAATGCAGCCTTGGTTTATCACGTTTTGACCCACCCGACTTTAGCAAAAAACCCCCACAACAAGGCGACGCGGAATGGTCAACAGACGGGTAATTTAGCTTTAGGGGACCAGGGCCCAGTGGCAGAGTTACAAGAGATGATTGGTGAAGCGCTGGATGAATATTTAGAAGCGATTAACTCAGATAAAGAGCACCCCTATCCACTCTTAATTCCAAAACTAACCAAAATCGACATCTGGGGCACGGTTTTGGGAGCTCAGGGCCATCAAGCAGCGCACATGCACCGGGCGGCGTGGGTTAGTGGTGTTTATTATGCAAAATTGCCAGATGTGATGCATTCGGGTGAAAACGGCAATGCCGGATGTATTGAATTTTGTCGCCCACCCGATGAATTTCCCTGCACTCAACAACACGACGTGAAAATCATTCAGCCCCAAGAGGGAACAATGGTGCTTTTTCCCTCTTATATATATCACCGCACAATCCCGTTCAAAAGCACCGACAAACGCATCAGCATTGCTTTCGACTTACAAGCATAGGTAACAACAGATAATGATTTAACGAGTCTTAAATTAAGAGAACCCCTAGAGCGATAACTGACGACGGATTAATCAGGAGACTAGTTCTTATCTGGAAGGCGCTTCCGTACAATGGGGGCATGTGCCCTCGACTTCGATGGTTCGGCGGAGCACGCTAAAACCAACGGCTTTAGCTTGATCATTGATGGCGGCATCAATGCGGGTATCGTTTAGCTCTGCCGTTGTGCCACATTTTGCACAGATTAAAAACTGCGCGAAGTGTGGTGTTTCAGGGTCCGAACATCCAACAAAGGCGTTTAATCTTTCAATACGGTGAATAAGCCCGTGTTCGAGCAAAAAGTCTAAGGCTCTATAGACCGTTGGCGGGACAGCGCCGCTGCGTTCTTTTTGCAGAGCATCCAAAATCTCGTAGGCACCCAGTGGTTTATGCCCGCGCCAGACCAGCTCAAACACACGTTTGCGAATATCGGTTAAGCGCACACTGCGTTGGGTGCATATCAATACCGCACGCTCTACCGCTTCTTGCCGACACGCATTGTGGTCGTGGTTATGGTCAATAAAGGTCATTTCAGCAGCTTTTTCAGACATGATAAACCTTTATATCATGCAATCACCGCTTTAACATAATGTTGTTATGACTTATCTGCACTCCTATAGTTTTAATTCTTTTTTCAACTTTTAAAGGCCTCTCTTATGGGTTCTCCGCTTTCTTCTAAAACCGCTAATGCCGTTGTTTATTCCTTATTGTTTAACGCGGATGGCTTGGTTCCTGCCATTGCTCAACAGCATGACACAGGTGAAATTTTAATGATGGCGTGGATGAACGAAGACGCGGTGCGCGAAACTTTGGATACCAACCAAGTGTGTTATTGGTCCCGGTCCCGCAGCCAGCTTTGGCGCAAGGGGGAAACGTCAGGTCAAACGCAAAAGCTGGTTGATTTCAGATGGGATTGCGATGCCGATACGATTTTATTGCAAGTAGATCAATTGGGCGTGGCGTGCCACACAGGACGGCGCAATTGCTTTTATAATGCGGTGCGTGATGACGAAATGACCGCCATTGCAGCCCCTGAAGTTAATCCGGGGGATATTTATTCATAAAATGCTTAGGGCTTTATATATCCTTGCAATAGCTTTCTTTGCTATAAGCCCTGCGGTATTTGCAAAGACAAAAACCTATATCTATGCCGCATCAAGCTTGACCGGTACAATCACTATGGCGGCAAGAGACTTTAACGCCAAGACTGGCTTAAGCGTTATTCCTGTATTCGGTGCAAGTTCAACGTTAGCCCGGCAAATCATTCAAGGCGCACCCGCAAATCTATTTATTTCTGCAAATAAATTGTGGATGGATAAGGTATCTCAAAATCAGTTGATTGTATTGGGGTCACGAATTGATTTAACCGCAAATCAGTTGATTTTAATTGCCCCTAAATCTAGTAACATCGCCGTTCGTTTATCAGACACAAAAAACCTAACGTCTGTAATGAGTGGCAACCGCATCGCCATTGCCGACCCGAACCACGTTCCGGCCGGGTTGTATGCTAAAAAAGCACTTCAAACTCTTAAGATATGGCCACACATCAAAGATCATTTAGCAATGGCTGCTAATGTTCGTATTGCATTAACTTATGTGGAACGGGGCGAGGTGCCGTTTGGGATTGTATACAAAAGTGACAGTGTTGGTCGCACAAACATCAAAACAATTTCTCTTTTCCCAGTAACCACCCATCCACCAATCCTTTATCCCATGGCATTAATTCGAACAAATTCAACTGAAACAGCAAAAGCCTTTTACCAGTTCTTGCAATCGGTGCAAGGGCGCGCAATCCTCTCACAGTTTGGATTCACCCCCCTTCCCTAACAAGGACAACCCGTTGTTTGCTTTAACGCCCTTCGAAATAGGAGCCATTGAACTGAGTCTAAAGGTCGCGGGCTTGGCATTGCTTGGGTGTTTACCGATGGGTTTGTTGGTAGCATGGGTTTTGGTGCGTTGTGATTTTTATGGAAAATCACTGTTAAACGGCTTTATTCACCTACCCCTTGTATTGCCGCCGGTTGTTGTTGGGTATTTGTTATTAGTATTATTTGGCAAACAAGGTGCATTGGGCCGATGGCTTTGGGCAACATTCGAGGTTTCCATTGCCTTTAGCTGGAAAGGTGCTGCTGTTGCTGCCGGAATTATGGCCTTTCCTTTAATGGTGCGTTCGGTTCGATTGTCATTGGAATTGGTCGACACAGGATTAGAAGATGCAGCACGGACTTTGGGGGCATCGCCCAAATGGGTTTTCATCACAGTCACTTTGCCACTTATTTTACCGGGATTATTAACCGGAACTATATTGACTTTCGCACGTTGCTTAGGTGAATTTGGCGCAACGATTACGTTTGTGTCGAACATTCCAGGTGAAACCCAAACCCTGCCCTTAGCCTTATATAGTCTTACCCAAGCCCCGGATGGTGATTTGGGTGCGTTACGGTTAGTAGTGATTTCCGTAGTTATCAGCTTGGCGGCATTAATAGCATCAGAATCTTTATCGCGCCGCATTAATAATCGGTTGAGGTGAGCACAAAATGCAGAAAAAGCTATACATCAACATAGATATTAAACGTAAAAAAGATAATTTTATGTTGTCGGCTAAAATCCAAACAAAGGGTGGTTTAACAGTTTTTTTTGGTCGTTCTGGTTCAGGAAAAACAACTTTGATTGATTTGATTTCTGGATTAGATACGCCCGATTCTGGAACTATAACAATTGGCGACCAGGTATTATTCGATGCAGAATCTCGAATTAACGTTGCACCAGAAAAGCGAAATATTGGTTACGTTTTTCAAGAAGGACGCCTATTTCCACATTTGAATGTGAAATCGAATTTGCTTTATGCTCGGCGCTTTATAAACACAGCACTTGATCCTGTAATGTTCAAGACCATCATTAATTTATTAGGCCTCGAACACCTTTTAAACCGGCGCCCATCTACTTTATCTGGTGGCGAGAAACAGCGAGTTGCCATTGGACGTGCCTTATTGGCTGAGCCTCAATTATTGCTAATGGACGAGCCTTTAGCATCCTTAGATTCTGAACGAAAAGCAGAAATATTACCGTTTATTGAAAACTTGCGGGACCATCTAAAAACACCAATTTTATACGTATCTCATGCCATGGATGAAGTTATTCGCTTGGCTGATACAATGGTCTTATTAGACCAAGGTTCCGTTATCGCTCAAGGCGAAGTCGGAGATTTAATGAGCCGTTTGGATTTACGACCAATGACCGGAAGATACGATGCTGGTGCCGTCTTATCAGTACAAATCACAGCACATGATACGGAATACGGCCTGACTGAACTCTCTTTTTCTGATCATAAATTAATGATCCCTCACATTGATTTACCCATTGGTGCCCATTTACGGGTGCGCATTCGGGCCCGAGATGTCAGTTTAAGTACATCAAAACCCATCCAAACCAGCATATTGAACGTGTTTGAAGCTAAAATCATAGAAATTTCTCCAGATGGTAGCTCACAATCTGAAATTCTTTTGGATATGGGGTCTCCCTTGATAGCCAGAATCACCAGAAAATCTATCGTTGAACTGAACATGAAGGTTGGTGATACCATTTACGCCATGGTAAAAGCTGCCGCCATTGACCGCCATAGCCTAGGGTTTGGTGGTACGCGTGTTCGACATACAAATTAATTAGCTCAATATCAATTAATTATTTTTTTAGGAGGTAATCATCTGACCATTTCAAGATTATAACAAAACTGATCGATGCGCTGGTTTCATCTCTTAATTTAAGATGAACGAAGTGGTATAAGAACGCAGGCCACATTAATAGCTCACCATTTCTTAGTAAAACGATGCTTTCTAAGTCTATATTAATCAAATTTATGTTAATTATG
>CALJEW010000384.1 GCA_938074585.1 uncultured Rhodospirillales bacterium
GCTCGATCAAAAATTACCGCAATATGATCTGCGTCAGTATCCTCTAACAATTTCATTAGCATTTTGGTGTAACCAAATACCGCATTAACCGGGGTGCCATTAGGACTAGTCATGGGGGGAAGCCCATGAAAGGCGCGGAAAATGAAGCCCGACCCGTCGATTAAAAAGACATGTTTTGGCTGAACGGTCATAGGGCGGGTCCTTGGGTTTTTTCGATTAATTCTGGCACTAGTTTAACCTGTCTTATTGATATCGGAAACACTGGATCACATATAAATTATTTATTTAATCGAGACCAATTATGTCAAATCCCGCACAGCAATGTTGCGAACCCTGCAGCAAATTTGGATGGTCACAAATCAGCGACGCTGCCATTTTGAACGCAAATTCTGCTGCATTTGTGCCAATGCGTCTGAATCAGGTGGCAATTTTATGGCCAATTGAACATAAGTGCTTTCATTAGTAGCAATAAGCTCAGACGCGCCAAGAGCCACTAAGTGGCTTGTTTAATGATGGCGAGTGAAGGTATTTCTGGGCATGTTTATCTTTCGGCGTGAATATTTATTTGAGATCAAATAATCAATGGCGTTTAAGCCAGTGATGCCAACGTAGCCTGCTCAAGCCACCTGAACAGTTAGGGTTTGCCGGAAAATTAGTGCATCCGGCTATTTCCAGAATAGCCTTATAAAAATATCATCGTTACAAATTGCTGTGACATCCACCTAAGCATCTGCAGTGGCTTTTTGGTTTGAATAGAAAATGCTATCAATTTCAGTTTGTGCTAAGTGCTCAAGCAATCCAAAAGTAAAATATCCAACCGGATAGTTACCTAAATCGGGGGATACGAAGCCAAACCGTAAGCGCCTGTCTGGGTCAATTGTATTGTTGTGATCAGGCTAATTTTCTTGGTATGCTTAACTGTGTTGGTGCACCCATTTTTGATGCTGCTTTATTGAACCATATTGTTGCTGTTTAATAGCTTTGCCTAAAGCCTGACCCGTTCGTTTCTCGTAAGTCTAAACGGTATTGAGCGTTTGGATACCCACTGCCTGCTTTTTGTGAAATTAGCTCAATTGATATGGATACACTAGAGCCAGTGGTATAGCATCCAGATAATGAGGATAGTGTAAGTACTAGAATTCAAGTGAAATTGAATTGATAAGCTTTCAAAATACTCCTCTAAATTTTGCTGTTTTCTAACAATTAATGCCCGGCAGAAGCCTTGGTGCCTTCTTTAAGCTGATAGGTGCGCGAGCAATAAGGGCAGATGGCTTCTGTTTTTCCGCCCATTTCTAGATAAATAAGGGGGTGGCCTAAAGCTCCGCCGCCATCACATCCAACGCGCGTGGTTTCAACTTCAATGGTTTCGATATCTGACATAGGGTGCCTCTCTGATCAATTTATGCGTAAAATTCTGTAATTTTATCATAACCATGGGAACGGATTAATTCCAGCTCCAAACGGTCTGAAGTACGCCATTAGTATTCGTTCATACCAAAAGCATAATAATCATAAATCGAATCACTTTATAATATTATGCTTTAGTATGGACCTATGCTGTGCCTCGGATTAGATTGAATGTTCTTTTTTACTGCATACCGGAACAGTATATGACCAGTTACGCGAGAATGCCCGATGGCGAACCCGAATTTGCTATTGAAATCAAAGGTCTTTACAAAACTTATGCGGCATCCAACAAGCAACCCGCCCACGAAGCACTCAAAGATGTTAATTTGCAAATTCCACGCGGATCTTTTTTTGCCTTGTTAGGCCCCAATGGAGCTGGAAAATCAACGTTGATTAATATTTTGGCCGGATTAGCGATGAAGACATCTGGATCTGCATTGATTTGGGGTCATGATATTGACCAAAGCATGCGCCGTGCCCGGCGATCGATTGGGATTGTGCCTCAAGAATTAAATATTGATCCGTTCTTTACGCCGCGTGAAATGCTGGATTTACAGGCTGGAATGTATGGAGTTCCAAAAGCCCAACGTCGCAGCGATGAAATTTTGGAAGCGGTTGGCCTGACCGATAAAGCCAACGCCTATACCCGCACGCTATCGGGTGGCATGCGCCGCCGGTTGCTGGTTGCAAAAGCCATGGTCCATAGCCCACCGGTTTTGGTGTTGGATGAGCCATCAGCCGGGGTTGATGTCGATTTGCGTCGCCAACTTTGGGAAAATGTGAAAGCAATGAACGAGTTGGGTGTTACCGTATTGTTAACCACACACTATTTAGAAGAAGCGGAAGCCATGTGCGATACCATCGCAATCATTAATCATGGACGGTTAATCACGTGCGAAAAAACACCTGATTTATTATCGCAATTAGATTCAAAAGAAATCACATTTACCTTAGACGCAGATTTGAAAGCACTCCCTAAAAACTTTGATATCTATCAAGTTGAGCTAATTGGAAACAGCCAATTGAAGTTTCACTATGCACCCAGCAAAGTGGCTTCAGGTGAAATCTTGAGTGCCATTTCAGAGGCCGGATTGACAATTTCTGAAATCTCTACCAAAGAAGCGGAGCTGGAAGACATCTTTTTAAACTTAACTAGCGGTTTAGAAAAAAAGGTGGCCATTGGATGAGCGGTCGAGCGCGCCTTTCATTTGCAATACTGGTCACCAGTATGCTTTTGAACGCTTGTGCGCCCACAACATATAAAGCTGGCCCACCCAATGTTGATCCATCATTAACAGATACCCATTTGACCGCAGCCGATGGAGCGAAATTACCAATCCGTAAATGGCTACCAGAAAATAGTGCGCCAAAAGCCGTACTATTGGCGATGCATGGCTTTAACGATTATTCTAATTATTTTAAACCTACTGGTGAATATTTAGCTAAAGAATTTGATGTTATTTCATATGCCATTGACCAACGGGGGTTTGGCGAAGCACCGCCAAAGCGGGGCGTATGGGCTGGTTCCCGAAGCTATGTAGGGGATGTTAAAAGTGCAGTGACTGCACTTAAAAAAGTCTATCCAAATTTACCCCTTTATGTACTTGGAACATCGATGGGTGGCGGCGTGGTTATGGTTGCTATGACCGACGCTGATAAACCAAATGTCGATGGCATTATCTTGTTGGCTCCGTCCGTTTGGGGGCGCTCAACAATGCCGTGGTATCAGCGCTTGGCTTTATTGGTTGGCGCACACACGTTCCCTGATATGGCCCTGACCGGGCGCGGCTTGCAAATTAAACCCAGCGATAATATCCCAATGCTGATCGAGTTTGGTAAAGACCCTTTGGTCATTAAAGAAACCCGTATTGGAACGATGTATTGGCTGGTTAATTTAATGGATTTGGCTTTGCAACGATCCTCCCAATTAACGGTCCCCGCACTTATTTTATATGGCGATAATGACGAGGTTATTCCCAAGCCACCTATCGCATTAATGGTCAGCCGGTTACCAGATGAAGGTAAAGACAAACGCAGAATCGGGCTTTATAAAAATGGCTATCATATGTTGTTACGTGATTTGCAGCGCAAAACAGTATGGAAAGATATTGGCGCTTGGATTACCGATGGATCGGCTCCGTTGCCATCGGGTGCGGACCTGCGTGACCTTTCACTTCTTTCAGAAAAGGACTGACGATGTCTGATTTAAAGCTGACCCCCTATTGGTGGGAATCCGCCCCCTTAGAAAACGCATCATCCGTTGAAGTTCCCGCGTCTGCTGATGTCTGTATTGTGGGTGCCGGATTTGCTGGGTTGTCTGCGGCTTTGCACTTGGCCCGGGCTGGGCGTTCGGTCGTTGTTTTTGACTCTCAGCGTGCTGGTGAAGGGGCCTCAACCCGCAATGGCGGCATTGCTAGCGGCAATATAAAATTTGCATTTGATGACATGATCAAAAAATTTGGCTTGGACAGGGCTAAAGATATTTATGCCGAAGGAATTGCCGCGCGCGATCATTTGAGCGCGATGATTAAGGCCGAGAAAATTGAGTGCAGCTTTCAAATGACGGGTCGGTTTACCGGCGCAAACCACGCAGTTGATTATGAAAAACAGGCACGTGAGGTGGATGTTTTAAATAAGCATCTGGATATGGGCGCTGAAATGGTTTTGAAAGCCAATCAGCTTGCGGAACTGGGAACAGATTCATATGAAGGTGGGCAAATTCGCCCCGATATTGCAGGACTACATCCCGGCCAATTGCACAAGGGAATGTTGGACCGTGCAGCTGGGGCGGGTGCTAGTGTCATCAGTGAAACACGGGTTCGTAAAATCAATAAAACGGAAAGTGGGTTCGATATTATAACGGCACGTGGTTCGCTTGTCGCGCGCGACGTGATCGTTGCTACCAACGGTTATACGGACGGATTAATCCCATGGCTTGAGCGCAGGATTATCGCAATCCCAAGTCAAATTATTGCAACGGAAAATATTGAACCTAAGCTGATGGACCAGTTGATGCCTAAGCGTAGGATGTTAGGAAATACGCTTAATTTGTATAACTACTTCCGCCCATCGCCCGATGGAAAAGGCATTATTTTCGGTGGGCGCAAGGGCGCGGATACCCAGGATCTTGTCAAAAAAACTGAAGGGCTTCAGGCACAGCTCGTTGAGTTGTTTCCAGAACTTAAAGATGTCGGGATCAGCCATAGTTGGTGGGGGTATACCGGATATACGTTTGATTATTTGCCAAAAGCCATGGTTCATGATGGCATTCATTATGCTGTTGGGTTTTGTGGATCGGGCGTGGTATGGGCGACTTGGCTGGGACTTAAATCGGCACTGGCAATTTTGGGTGAGCAGGACGCTGAAACCATTTTTGCAAAATACCCTTTCCAAACGCGTCCGCTGTATTATGGCAAGCCGTGGTTTTTGCCATTCGTTATTGGCTTGTATGATGTGAAAGATAAGTTGAACCGCCTGCGCTATGGCTAAGCTAATGGGTTGGTTGAATTTTAGCGGTTTAACGCAATAAAGATAACCGAAGGTAGAACCATAAAGACGGCCAAAACAACGCTTGGTGTTAAACACTCACGCTTGAAAATAAGAATGCTCAGCAACATCGAAAATATATGTGATGTGGTAACAATCGTACAACAGTAGTAATCTTTCCGGTTCGCAAGGCTGTGTTTAACGACATGATAGTAGTGCTCATGATCCACGATTTGCGTCATACATTTGCATCTCGACTTGTTCAAGGTAGAGTTCCGTTGTATAATATGCATCAATTTATAGGGTATAATTTGGGTACAGTAAAAGACCCCGTAGCGATTTGATGCCGTAAGTCGTTAAAAAGTAAGGGCACCCGAAGCTCAGCTGGATAGAGCGCTGCCCTCCGAAGGCAGAGGTCACAAGTTCGAATCTTGTCGGGTGCACCAATTCTCGTAGGTAATTCAAGTAGTTACCTGCAAGTACCTTTCAGCAGAATCCTTCCACAGTCAATCTGGCACACGTATGGCACAGTGTTGACGGCCACTTTTTGCGATGCACGCACATTATACGCGGTGGCACTTCTATGCCTCTCTTTGGTATGGAAGGGACCTCATCCCTAGGGACTGGTTCATCGCGAAGTCCTATCGTGCCACCTGTTGGGACCTCTGGGACGATGGCTTTTCTCAAGGCGATACAGGGAATGTTTGGGGAGACAAGCCATGGGTAATACCGGGAGGCAAGCAATGAAAAATATCGACCTGTATCTCGATCTGGACGGCGTAATATTACGCCGCACGGGTCGCACCGACTTCAAGGGGCGCAACGAGTTTGTGGTTGCGCCCGGCGCGATGGATTTTCTGTCTTGGGCAGCGGAACACTTCAACTGCTATTGGCTGACCAGCCGCTCCCACGATGGCGGTTATAGAGGTATTGAGCGAGCCTTCAGGTTCGCAGTGTCCGCGAATAGCCTTCCTGAAGAAATCATGTCCGCTATCCACGCCATCGTTCCCGCGCCATGGGTAAAATTCAAGATTGAGGGTATTGATCAGTCGCGTAACTTCTATTGGGTGGATGATAATCCCGATGAAGATTCTGTGTCTGCTCTGGAGGCCGCTGGCAAGTCATCACGACTGATAATAGCATCGGTGGATAAGCGGCCCGATGATCTGACAAGGGTCAGGGAAGTGTTGGAGGCGGCTACCGCCAACCAGCGTGATGTGGCTCAGCTACAGACTTTCATGAAGGAGATAAACAGTGGTGAAGAGTTGTCGACTGAGGTTGCCCAGTGGTGGTGGGTTTCGCAAAACAAGGCATACAAATCCAAACCCCATGGTTTATTCAGCGACCATATACCTCACTTAGATTGAGTAGTTAGCTACTCGATTATACTCGCTTTAACCCTTATGCTGATAAGAATAATAACGCTGCAAGCGTATGTATTTGCGTCACGGTAACAATTTCACTTAACTCGGTGTATTCGTCGGGGCCCCCTAGATTATGTGGGGTTAGTCCACAAACGACCGTCGGCATACCAGCTGCGCGATAGAGCCGCGCATCAGATGCACCCACTCTCATATTAAGAGCAGGAGACCGCCCTAAAACTGATTTACACGCGCTTGAAACGGCCTCGACGATAGGATCAGTAGGAGCGGTCCATGTCGGCTCATAACGGCGAATGATACTAAATGTGATGCCATCCAAGGGCTTTAACAATCGTTCAATTTCCGCTTCGATCTCTGCAACGCAGCTACCCATAGGCAAACGAATATCTGCATTGAGCTCCGCATAATTTGGAACTAGGTTAGCACTGATGCCTCCGGAAATTCGTCCAAAGTTTATCGTTACGCTTTGCATCACACGCGCCTCTCCGTCACCCGCTAAAGGTTCCGAAATGCTCTTAGCGGCTTCTATGACTGCAGCCACATCGGCTGGTGTTTTGACATGAAAATCGTTCAAGCTATCGAGCGCGTCCATTGCGTTTCTTAATCGATCAATAGCATTAATTCCTTTATGAACGTGAGCGCCATGGGACGGTTTACCGGTAGCAAAAACATCAATCCAAATCATACCTTTTTCGCCAATACGTGGTACGATTGGTGAACCGACATCAGCACAAAGCATGGCATCACCTCTCGCTTCGGGTACATTATCCAAAAGATATTTCGTTCCAAGTGTGCCCATGGACTC
>CALJEW010000385.1 GCA_938074585.1 uncultured Rhodospirillales bacterium
GGTATTTCAAATTACCAAATGCCGTAACCAACTTAGAAATCTTTATAGACGACCCGGACAATGCTCCCGATATGGCTCGTAATGTCATGTTATCGGCAGGAAAGGGGATTAGGGTGCACGATTGGCAACGGGCGAATGCCAGCTTCTTTAATGCTATTCAAGTTGAACGAAACGTTATGTTTTTGATCCTAACGCTGATCATTCTTGTGGCAGCTTTTAACATTATTTCATCAATGATCATGTTGGTTAAAGACAAAGGGCGCGATATTGCTATTTTACGCACTATGGGTGCGACCCGTGGGACAATCATGCGAATTTTCTTTATTGCTGGTGCTAGCGTTGGTGTGATTGGAACATTGATTGGATTTGTTCTGGGATTGTCGTTTGCTGAAAACATAGAAGCGATTAGACAATGGATACAATCCTTAAGCGGCAGCGAGCTTTTTGCTGCTGAAATTTACTTCTTATCTCAATTACCTGCCATCGTTGACGTAAATGAAGTGATTGCCGTTGTCAGTATGGGTTTGGGCTTATCTATCGCTGCGACCATATACCCAGCATGGCGCGCAGCGCGCCTCGATCCAGCGGAGGCATTGCGTTATGAGTAACCTAAAAGTTTTGTCAATAAATAAAAGCGATGTACCCGTTTTAGTAATACAAGGCGTTGTCCGAACTTTTCACCAAGGTCGCGAAGCTTTACAGGTTTTGCGTGGTGCAGATTTAGAAATCTCAGCTGGTGAAATTGTTGGACTTGTGGGCCCATCTGGAGCTGGTAAATCAACGCTTCTACACATTGCCGGGCTTTTAGAATCTGCCGATGCGGGAGAAACTTATGTTTGTGGTGAAGCCAGTTCAACAATGAATGATGATGAGCGAACAAAAGCGCGACGCGATCACTTAGGCTTCGTTTATCAATACCATCATCTATTGCCCGAGTTTTCAGCTTTAGAAAACGTTATGATTCCACAAATTATTTCAGGATATTCACGCCAAGTATCACGCCAACGCAGCAAAGAATTACTGAGGTGGATGGGTCTTGTGTCACGTGAAACTCACCGTCCAGCTAGGCTTTCAGGTGGAGAACAGCAACGTGTCGCCATTGCTAGGGCTATTGCAACCGCACCTAAATTACTGTTTGCGGATGAGCCAACGGGAAATCTAGACCCGCATACTGCGGATGAGGTTTTTAACGTTTTGCTAAAGCTGGCGCGTGAAGCGAGACTATCAGCCTTGATCGCCACCCATAATCCAGATTTAGCGGCAAAAATGGACCGCGTTGTTCGAATGGAAGACGGATTACTCGTTCCGGCGTAACCATAACCTCCTAAATCGCATCTTTCTTGTGGATAAAACGCCCTAATTGCTGATCCTTCGATGACATCTGAAGCTATTTATGAAACTCTATATCTATGACAACATCTGAATTTATCCATTTGCGCGTTCATTCGGCCTATTCATTGTCCGAAGGGGCCATCCCTATAAAAACCTTGATTGAGCTTTGCAAAGGGCAAAATATGCCTGCCGTTGCGGTAACGGACACCAATAACTTGTTTGGGGCATTGGAGTTTTCAGGGGCTGCTGCAAAAAGTGGGATTCAGCCGATCATTGGTATTCAACTCGCAATCGAATACGAAACCGGCACCGACACATCTCAATTAGACAAGATGGGTAAAGACAAAGCCAGTCCTGCGGCTCCCATGGTCTTTTTGGCTCAATCGGACACCGGATACAGAAATATCCTAAAATTGCTCAGCTATGCTTACATGCAAAGTGAATATACCCATGATCCGCGCATCCCACAGCAAGTCCTATTGGACAATGCGACTGATATTATTGCCTTAACGGGTGGTCCGGGTGGGCCGCTGGGGAAGCTTATTCTTGACAGCCAAATTCCGGCTGCCGATTCGTTTTTGAAAACCATCCGCGCTATATTTGATGACCGTTTGTATATGGAAATCATGCGCCACGGCACCGAAGAAGAGCGCCGTACAGAAGCCGCTTTCCTTAATATGGCCTATTCGCACGACATTCCTTTGGTCGCTACCAACGAAGCGTTTTTCCCAGATCGCAAAATGTATGAAGCCAACGATGCGCTGATCTGTATTGAAGAAAAAACATACGTATCACAATCAGTTCGCCGCCGCTTAACACCAGAGCATTACTTCAAATCTGCGGCTGAAATGCGTCAGATATTTGAAGACCTGCCCGAAGCCATTGATAACACCATAGTTGTTGCCAAGCGCTGCGCGTTTTTGGTCAAAACCATTGACCCAATTTTGCCGTCGTTTGATTGTGGCGACGGTTTAACCGAAGAAGATCAATTGCGCCGCCTAGCCGTTGAGGGTTTGAACGCTCGCTTAAAGGTTCATGTCTATAACGAAGTTATGAGCGATACGGAAAAGAAAAAGGTCGCAAAACCCTATCATGATCGCCTTGATTTTGAGCTTAGCGTTATTATTCAAATGGGCTTTCCGGGTTACTTCCTCATTGTTGCGGACTTTATTGGTTGGTCAAAAGACCAAGGCATTCCCGTAGGACCGGGTCGTGGTTCTGGTGCGGGATCTGTTGTTGCGTGGGCTTTATTAATCACCGATTTGGACCCACTTCGTTGGGGTCTACTGTTCGAGCGGTTCTTGAACCCGGAACGTGTGTCCATGCCTGATTTTGATATTGACTTCTGCCAAGAACGACGTGACGAAGTTATTCGTTACGTACAAAACAAATATGGCCGCGATCACGTTGCCCAAATCATCACCTTCGGTAAACTTCAAGCTCGCGCTGTTTTACGCGATGTTGGACGGGTGCTTGAAATGCCTTACGGGCAGGTTGATAAAATCTGTAAAATGGTACCAAACAACCCAGCAGCGCCGATGACTTTACCTCAAGCCATCGAAAGCGAGTCGGAACTGCGTCATCTGATTGCAGAAGACCCCGATATCCGTCGCCTGACAGACATGGGAATGAAGCTCGAAGGTCTATACCGCCACGCATCAACCCACGCGGCGGGTGTCGTGATCGGTGACCGGCCTTTAGATCAATTGATACCGCTCTATCGGGATCAAAAGTCCGATATTCCTGTTTCTGGCTTCAACATGAAATTTGTTGAATCCGCTGGTTTGGTGAAGTTTGACTTCTTGGGCCTTAAAACCCTTACCGTTTTGGCTATGGCAGAACAGTTGGTCCGCGCAAAGGGGATTGAGATTGACCTGCTAACCATCCCCTTGGATGATGCCAAATCTTACCAGATGATGGGCCGTGGGGAAACGACAGGCGTGTTCCAGCTGGAAAGTGCGGGTATGCGCGATGTTTTGAAATCCATGAAACCCGATACTTTTGAAGATATCATCGCTGTTGTGGCGCTGTATCGTCCTGGTCCGATGGACAACATACCTGCCTATATTCGCCGTAAACATGGTGAAGAAGTTCCCGATTACATGCATCCATCCTTGGAAGGTCTGCTGACAGAAACCAATGGCATTATCATCTATCAAGAACAGGTTATGCAGATCGCTCAGGTTTTGTCTGGGTACTCACTTGGCGGTGCTGATTTGCTGCGCCGGGCTATGGGTAAAAAAATTCAAGCTGAAATGGACGAACAACGACAAACCTTTGTCGATGGGGCAGGTGAAAGTGGCGTTGGCAAAAAACAAGCCAACGAAATTTTTGATCAGGTAAATAAGTTCGCCGGCTACGGTTTTAATAAATCTCACGCGGCTGCCTATGCGTTGGTGGCCTATCAAACAGCCTACTTAAAAGCCAATCACCCGGTCGAGTTTTTAGCTGCATCCATGACCCTAGATATGGGTAATACCGATAAACTGAACATATTCCGTCAAGAATTAGACCGTTTGGGCATCCCTTTGCGTATGCCAGATGTTAACAAATCTGGCGTTGTATTCAGTGTTGAGCGTGAACTTGGTGACGGACCCGATGATTTGGGTGCAATCCGTTACGCACTGGCAGCCGTCAAAAATGTTGGTGAAGGGGCTATGCAAAGTATTGTTGATGAGCGAACCGAAAGCGGTCCGTTCAAAAATTTAGATGATTTTGTTGCTCGCTTGGACAGTCAGCAAGTCAATAAACGGCAAATTGAAAACTTAACCCGGGTTGGCGCATTCGAGTGCATGGTCCCAAACCGCCGAAAAGTATTCCTATGTGTTGAGACTATTATGCGCCACGCCAATTTGGCTCGTGAAGAACGCAACAGCAATCAAATCAGCTTATTTGGTGGCGCGGACAGCGAACCGACGCTGGGCATTGCCCTACCTGACGTTCCAGAATGGTCACCAATGGATCGCCTAAAAGAAGAATTTGATGCGCTAGGTTATTATTTATCTGCACACCCCTTAGATACCTATTCAAAAAGCCTTGAGAAGCTAAAGGTTAAACGCATCGCAGACATCTCCGCATCACGCCGTTCGGGTCCTGTTAAGCTTGCGGGAACGTTGATCGGTAAAAAAGAACGGCTATCCGCCAAAGGCAACCGCTTTGCCTTCGTCCAGTTCTCAGATGCCACTGGATCTTTTGAAGTTACTTTGTTTTCCGAAGCCTTAACTGCTGCGCGTGATTTGTTAAAGGTTGGAAACTCTTTGCTTATTGATGCTGTAGCGCAATTTGATGGCGACGAGGGTGAAGTAAAGTTTTTGGCCAGTCGGTTCCAGCCCCTTGAAAAGGCGGCAGCAAGCGCAGTTGATGGATTGCGGGTATACATAAATTCAGACGCCCCGCTGGAGCCACTTAAACAAATTTTATTGGGCGAGCGTAAGGGTAGGGGCCGGGTTGAGATTATTCCACGCCTTCCGGGATACAAAAAAATTACCCTGGAATTAAAAGAAAAATACGAGATTTCCCCCAGTATATACCAAGCTGTTGGAGCAATACCGGGCGTTTTGGACGTTCAGGAGATTTGACCTGACATCAGATCTAGTCGCAACACTCAACAACTACCGCTGGTTATCAACGGCTGAAAGCATTTTATCACCAGAACCTAAATGCCTCGAATTCATTCATAGAACCGCCCATGCCGTTGCAACTAGCGCAATTAAACTACCTGAAGATCAAATTGAAAAGCTCAGCTTTATACGTAACGGTCCTTTAGGCCGTTATTTTGAACTTCTGATTGGCATCTTATTTACCATCAGCCCTGAAATAGAGGCCAGCCATAGCAATGTGGTCGTGCGGGAAGGGAAAACAATACGGGGTGAATTTGACCTACTGTATAAAAAAAGTGGGAATTGGCACCACCTTGAAATGGCTGTGAAATTTTATTTAGGGGTATCGGACCGAACATCTGCCTTTAATTGGCATGGCCCCGCGCTGCGTGATAATTTAGGTCACAAATGGGAAAGAATGATTGGCCATCAGCTAACATTACCAAAAACGGATGCCGGTAAAAATGTTTTACATGGTCTTTCGATTGGAGTTGTTGAAAGTGAGGCTTTGATATTGGGGCGGTTATTTCATCCTTTTTCGGACTGGCAGGCTAA
>CALJEW010000386.1 GCA_938074585.1 uncultured Rhodospirillales bacterium
GCATGTATTAGCGGAAGCGGTACAGGAATTATTTCCGGGTACGCAAGTGACCATTGGACCGTCCATCGAAAACGGCTTTTATTACGATTTCGCCCGTGACAAACCGTTCACCCTCGATGACTTGACTGCCATAGAAAAGAAAATGGCTGAAATCATTGATCGCAATGACCCGTTCGAGCGCGAAGTATGGGGCTACAACGACGCCATTAAAACATTCTCTGACATGGGTGAAGTGTATAAGGCCGAGCTGATTGAGGGTTTGCCCGCAGGCGAAGACATTGGCATTTACCGCCAAGGAAAATGGTTCGATTTGTGTCGGGGGCCGCATTTGCCATCCACCGGACGCATTGGCAAATCGTTCAAGCTGATGAAATTGGCCGGGGCTTATTGGCGTGGTGATTCCAACAACACCATGCTTCAGCGCATTTACGGTACCGCATGGCGCAATGACAAAGAATTAAAAGCCTATTTAAACATGATCGAAGAGGCCGAAAAGCGCGATCACCGCCGCTTGGGCAAAGAAATGAGTTTGTTCCACCAACAAGAACAGGCTGCCGGTTCGATCTTTTGGCACCCCAAAGGCTGGACGTTTTATCGGACCGTACAAGAGTACATGCGCAAACGCTTAGACGCCGACGGATACGTTGAAGTAAACACGCCGCAAATGGTTGACCGGTCGCTGTGGGAACAATCAGGCCATTGGGAAAAGTTCCGCGATGCCATGTTTATTTCAGAAGCCGAAGACAAAGTTTTGGCAATAAAGCCCATGAACTGCCCGTGTCATGTGCAAATTTTCAAGCAAGGCCAAACCAGCTACCGCGATTTGCCGTTGCGCATGGCGGAATTTGGATCGTGCCATCGCAATGAGCCATCGGGTGCGTTGCACGGGCTTATGCGAGTTAGGGCGTTTACTCAAGATGACGCACATATCTTTTGTCGCGAAGATCAAATTCAATCCGAAACCAAAATTTTCATCGAATTGCTGACCAAAATATATAAAGACTTCGGCTTTGAAGATTTTGTCGTCAAATTCTCGGATCGCCCCGATGTACGGGCCGGTTCTGACGTAGTGTGGAATCGGGCTGAAAAAGCTTTACATGAAGCGACCACGGCATGTGGCGTTGACTTGGTTATGAACCCCGGCGAAGGGGCATTTTATGGACCAAAGCTTGAATTTGTTTTGCGGGATGCGATTGGCCGCGATTGGCAATGTGGCACGCTGCAGGTAGATTTTGTTCTGCCCGAGCGCTTAGACGCACATTACATTGCAGAAGACGGTGAAAAGCATCGCCCTGTTATGTTGCACCGCGCTGTTTTGGGCTCGTTTGAACGCTTTATTGGTATTTTGATAGAAAACTACGCTGGCCGCTTCCCATTCTGGTTGGCTCCGTTGCAAGTTGTTGTGGCAACCATTACTGGCGATGCCGACCCTTATGCGGGAACCGTGTTGGCAGAGCTGAAAAAGGCTGGCATTAAGGCCGAATTAGATATCCGCAACGAGAAGATTAATTACAAGGTTCGCGAGCATTCACACGCCAAAGTACCGGTCATTTTGGTTGTTGGTAAGCGTGAAGCTGAAGAACAAACCGTAGCCATGCGAAGACTTGGCGGAAAAGAACAGGAAATCCTTGCACTTAAACAAGCAGTCGCTACACTTAAACAAGAAGCCATTAGCCCCGCCGACCTAGATTAGGCTGCGAGCTAGGACCCTTTGCGACATTTGAACACTAATTACCGTAATGATAACAGGAGATTTTTAAATAGCACGTCGTCCAATGCAGCAGTCGCCATCCCGAGAGGGCCCGCGAGTAAACGATATGATTGAAGTGAGCGAAGTTCGCTTAATAGATGCCAATGGTGAACAGGTTGGTGTAGTGACTACGCCAGAAGCCATAGAAATGGCGGCAGAAGTGGGTTTGGATTTGGTGGAAATATCTCCCAACGTCAAACCGCCAGTGTGCAAGATTCTCGATTACGGTAAGTATAAATACGAAGCTCAGAAAAAAGCCACCGAAGCACGCAAAAAACAAAAAGTCATTGAAGTTAAAGAGATCAAGATGCGTCCGGTTATTGACGAGCATGACTACCAAGTCAAAATGCGCTCTGTGTTTAAGTTTTTAGAGCACGGCGACAAAGTCAAAATGACTATTCGTTTCCGCGGCCGTGAAATGGCTCACCAAGATTTAGGTCTTAAGGTTCTGAACCGAGTACGCGAAGACGTTGAAGAAGTCGCAAAGGTCGAGCAGTTTCCAAAAACCGAAGGCCGTTTGATGACCATGGTCGTCGCTCCTAGGTAAGCTCTATCTGAATTTATAGATTTAAAAAGCCTAATTTATTAGAACTCTTTTTTCGTCTTCTGATAAGAACATATAGACGTAAGTTTGAGCAATGGGTATAGGTCTCGTTGCGTGCTCACAATTTTAAAGGTGTATTGCGCAAGACTGATTGCTGTCCTTTTTTTCGATAACACCTGTATTCCTGATTGTTGTTCTAGGATGTTTATTGCCCAGTAATGGTATTCCAAATTTTGAATTTTGGAATCTCAATGATAAGCTCGTCTATTGGGTATTGATGCCCGTGCTGCTCTTCCATAAAGCCTCGACAAGCGAGATTTTCCTCTAACGCGTTGGCACCCATGCAATAGTCATTTTAAGTGGGTTTCTTTGCGCTCTCATTTTCACTACTGGCGTTGCTCATGGACTCGGTTTTGCCCCTCCCACTATCAGTTCAATTATGCCAGGCGTTGCGCCTCATAAAGCTTTTATTGCCCAATCCATCGCCGACAGAGTTTTTGGCAGTGCTGGGCTATCGTTAGCCGCATTGGCGACGGCAATTTTGGTCTCAATTACCAATCTCACCATTGTACTTTTGATGGCTTTTCTCAAACGGGGAGAACAGTAGGGAAGCATCAAGCTTGACGTCCTGTGTGATCTGCCGTGCAACCCTCTTTTGCTGTCCGTCCAAGGGGGTAGGGCAATAAACTTTACAGGTCGGGGTGATCTAGGTGCTACACGAAACAACTCGGGTGATCGGGAATTCAGCACTTCCCATTGTCCTGATGTGCGTTGGTGCTAATTTATGAGATTACGCACGATGCAAACATCATTCCTGCCTATCTTTATAACGATTATAGGTAAATTTGTTATCTTTACGCTTGTTGTGTTGCTTGCACGCCATTTCGGCCTGTAGGAACTTGTAACAACAATTGCGCTTCTTTTCGCAGCAGCAACCACGACATTGTCTTCTTATACTTTGGCACAATAAATGGGGGGTGAAGCCTTGCTGATGACTGCAAATAAGACGATTCAAAAAGCCTTCGCGGTTTTAGCTCTCCCCACATGTGTCGCCATCTTCTTCGCCTTCATCGCTGTGTATTAAAGAGTGAATGCCAAAGGCTGAAAATAAAATGGCCATAGTAACGAGAATCGAAGTTTCTGGAAGCCAAGCGGTAAAAGTGGAACCTAGTAATACAGCAGCCCCATTGAGCAAGCTGAAAGTTGCCAGTACCCCATAAATAATCAGGACACCACGGCCATATCTCGCGGCCAAAGTTATGCAAACCAACTAACTTTTATTGCCAATTTCAGCAATAGCGATCAGAATAAACATGAGCCCTGTAAACTCCCACCACATGATTTAAAGCTAGGCCTGCACCCGTTCGATATCCGCGCCGCAGGCACTTAGTTTTTCTTCCAAACGCTCGTAGCCACGGTCTAGGTGATATACCCGATTAATTAAGGTCTCGCCTTCGGCTGCTAACCCGGCCAACACCATGGATACAGATGCCCGCAAATCGGTTGCCATGACCGGAGCGCCGGATAGCTTTTGATTTCCACGAACAATGGCTGAGCGGCCTTGAACGTTAATATCAGCCCCCATGCGGTGCAATTCAGGAACGTGCATAAAGCGATTTTCAAAAATTGTTTCAGTAATCATTGAGGCCCCATCAGCAACCGTCATCAGCGCCATAAATTGCGCCTGCATATCGGTCGGAAAACCGGGGTACGGCTCGGTCATCAAATCAACGCCTTTTAAATTACCATTAGTTCGGCTTACCCGTAGGCCTGTATCCGTATCTTCAAATTCAACACCGACCCGGCTCAGCACATCAACGACCGCATCAATCAAATCAAGCCGCGCGCCTTTTAATAAAATCTCTCCACCCGTGATCGCCGCGGCAACCGCGTAGGTTCCGGTTTCAATCCGGTCTGGCAAAACGGCATGATCTGCTTGATTCATCTTTTTTACGCCTTGGACTTTTAGCGTGTCGGTACCAATGCCTTCAATTTTGGCTCCCATAGCGACCAAGCATTTTGCCAAATCACCAATTTCAGGTTCACGTGCCGCGTTACCAATCACCGTCTCGCCTTGAGCTAAAGTTGCAGCCATCAGAATATTTTCAGTCCCGCCAACGGTAACCATAGGGAAAATAACATGACAGCCCTTCAGCCCATTTTCAGCTTTTGCATCAATGTAGCCTTCCTTTAATTCGATTACGGCTCCCATTTGCTCCAATGCTTTTAAATGCAAATCGACGGGGCGGGTGCCGATCGCACAGCCGCCGGGTAATGAGACCCGGGCCCGGCCTTGGCGAGTCAACAACGGGCCCAAAACCAAAACCGATGCGCGCATTTTGCGGACCAATTCATAAGGGGCAATGATATCGGTAGTTTTTTTTGCGTCCAACGTAAAGACCCGGCCAGCATATCCAGCGGGTGCGGCTCCATTCATGGAAACATTTACGCCCAATTCAGTCAGCAAATTGGTCATGGTCGCGATGTCAGCCAAATGGGGAAGATTCGATAAATTAAGGGGCTGGTCGCTTAATAAGCACGCCGCCATCAAGGGCAATGCAGCATTTTTGGCGCCACCAATGTGGATGGTGCCATGTAAGGATTTTCCGCCGCGAATTTTAATTTGATCCATAATGTGTCCGTTGAACTATGAGGTGTGTCAGCCTGTGCATTGAGGGCTTTTGGCTAATGCACTACAAGGCCTCAAACCCCTGAGTGCAAAAGATAAATGATACCGTGTAATCAGTGATGCAATTTATATGGACTATGGCATGGAAACATTTAATAGGGTCTTAATCGTCGACGGCATCGGCTTCGCTTACCGGGTTTTGACCGTTACGTGCCCGAATTTGCGATTTTCGCCTAGTTAAATTATCGCGTAACGACTTGATTAACCGAGCATCACGCTGTTCACGCAGGACTTTTTTAGAAGCTTTAACGATCCCTGTGGTATCAACAGGTCCAAATTCTTCTTCACTCATTGCGCATTCCATATTTTTTTAAAGGCTAATAATGACCTATATTTAAAGCCCTCAGCCCTCAGGTCAACAATTAGCATTGGATAATCAATTGTGGGCTTGATTAGGGCCAGTCCCTATGGCATGTTCCGCGCGCTTGAATAGGGCATAAGCCGTCGTAGCTCAGGGGTAGAGCACGTCATTGGTAATGACGGGGCCGGTGGTTCAATTCCACCCGACGGCACCATTTTCCCCATACATATCAATATGTTATAAGATCATCCAATTCTCAACGTCCCTTGAGATTTGTTGCGAGGTGGC
>CALJEW010000387.1 GCA_938074585.1 uncultured Rhodospirillales bacterium
CGGCTGTTGCTTTTTTACGCGATGCAGAAAAGCGACCAAATTTTGAAGTTATCACCCATGCGCAAGTCTCAAAAATCTTGCTTGAAAACAAAAAAGCAGTTGGCATTGAATACATTCGCAAAGGCCAAGTTTGTCGTGCGAATGCATCGGGAGAAGTCATTTTGTCGGCGGGTGCAATTGGCTCTCCACAAATTTTACAGCTTTCGGGCATAGCTGCTGGCGATATGCTGAAATCAAAAGGTATTAAAGTTCAACATAACCTTCCGGGTGTTGGGAAAAATCTGCAAGATCACTTGCAAGTCCGCATGATCTACAAAACTATCAAACCCGTATCTATTAATAGCGCAGTCAGAAACCCATTTAAAAAAGCCATGATGGGCTTAGAGTTCATGTTTAAGCGCTCGGGTATCTTAACCATTGGTGCCGGACAAGCTGGCGGCTTTGTCAAATTAATGCCGGGTGTCGATGAGCCAGATATGCAATTCCATTTTATGACTATGAGTGCCGACAAACCGGGTGAAGGATTACATAAATTTTCCGCCTTTACGTCAACCGTTTGCCAATTGCGCCCAGAAAGTCGTGGGCATATTGAGATTAAATCATCAGACCCAACTGAAAAACCGGGGCTGTACCCCAACTATTTATCCAAAGATGCGGATTGTCGTTTCTTTGTTGAGGCGTTGAAATATGGCCGTAATGTTGTCGCCCAGCCTTCCCTTCAAGCTTATGTGTCTGAAGAGTTCGAGCCAGGCCTTCACGTTCAAACAGATGACCAGCTATTGGCCCACACTCGTAAAAAAGCAACTACGGTTTTCCATCCGGTTGGAACATGCAAAATGGGTACGGATAACGATGCAGGTGCTGTTGTTGACGAACGGCTTCGGGTTCGTGGCATTGAAGGATTGCGGGTCATTGATGCTTCAATTATGCCGACTTTGATTTCTGGAAATACAAACGCACCGGCAATCATGATTGGTGAGCAAGGCGCAGACTTCATTAAGGCTGACGCACGGTAGCATGCCCCCCCCTTAACGTCTAATCAAACCACCGAATTAAAAGCCTGTTTGATTAGGCATTTGCTTTGCACCCGTCTGGAAAGATTCCCGTAGCTGGTGAATTTTACAGCCATATATTAAAACACCATCCGAACCATTTTGGTGCCCTTCATCTCTTATGTGTTTTAAGCTTGCAATCAGGGGAAGCCGAAAAAAGTTACATGCTAGCTCTAGCATAAGAACAGAATAAAGCTCATATAAAATAGAATTTAAGCCGATATCTTTTGATATTAGGCAATTTTGATTTTGGTTGGCTCCTATATAAATCACGCTATTATAACCGAATGCAGCGCCAGCTCGCACATATCAGAAGCTATTGTTGTTAGGCAACAAAGAAATTTCAGGGATAACCATTTTCGTTTATTTGGAACAAGGATTTGGTGATATATTTCAGTTTTTCCACTTTTTAAAATTACTACAAAAGACTTATATAAACGTTATATTTCAGGCCGAGAGATCTGTACTGGCGCGGCTAAAGCACACGAGCAATGATCCAGAAATTATTGGAACGAATGATCAGATACTAGGCTTTAATTTCTATTGTTCGCTTCTAAATTTACCACTTTATTTTAAAACCTTTGAAAAACAAATTCCTCCAAACGGTTGCGCCAATCAAACTATGGCAATGGAGAAGTGAAGTTGAACGGTTATATCGGTAGCTTAGCTCTGTTTAAACGACAAGATGGCATATAAATTTGCACCCCAAAATGGCGGTGGGTTGAGCAAGGCCCATGATAAAAATTTATGCACAACGGCATCGCTGAACATCCGTCTGGGTGAACCACGGCGTTGGTCATAAATCGTGTCCACACTTAAGCCACATGCCGTTGCCACTTGCCGCAAACTTTCTGAATTGTAAGCTGTTTTATGGGTCAAATCACCCATCTGATAACTCATACCCCAAGGGGATCCCCCATTCGGAACCTTGATGATAACTTTACCGTTCGGCTTCAAACTTTTGGCGATCAAAGATAATAATAGAAAGCCATCTTCAGGCATAAAGTGCTCTAATACATCCAGCAAAACAACACGGTCCCATCCCGTATTTTTACTGCTTTTTAAAAATTCCCAAACGTCTACACACTCAAACCGCTCCAATATCTCTGGCTGTATAACAGCCATGAGATCTGAGTCATGATCGATGCCATAATAGTTTCGAACGCCCTTATGAGAGAGGTATTTCAAAAATTGACCGGTACCTGCCCCTAATTCTAAACACCTCATATCTGAAGTGAAAGCAGCAGGCTCCCAAATTTCACCATCAAAGCGATTAATATCTTTATACCCTAACGTTGCAGGCTGATAGTTTTTATAGGCACTATAGCTAGAGTAAAAATCGTCAGACACCAAGTTACCTTATGATCCAGTTGCTTTGAGTTTAGCATCAGCCTTAATCATATCAGCAGCTTTTTCTGCAATCATAATCACCGGCACATTAGTATTCCCAGATGTTAATCGCGGCATAACTGACGCATCTGCAATACGCAATCCTTCAATGCCATAAACCCGTAAGCGAGGGTCAACAACAGCGCCTAAATTGGGGTCCGTTCCCATGGTGCATGTGCTGACGGGGTGGTACATGGTCGCCCCCGTTTTAAGCGCGTGATCCAGTAATGCCTCATCTGTGGGTGCAGCTTCTATTCCCGGAAGAGTTTCAAATTTGACGTATTTAGCTGCTGCAGGAGCCGCCATCAAATCACGGGCAATGCGCATGGCGGTTACATGAATCTCTTGATCCAATATGTTGTCTAAAAAATTTGGACGAACTTTTGGTGCGGCCAGCGGATCAGACGAGCCAATGTGAATGCTGCCCCGGCTTTCTGGGCGCATTTGGCAAGGGGCTATGGTCAAACCGGGGAACTTATCAAAGACGCGTGTTTTGGGGTTTTTGAAGCTGGCATGGGCAATGTGGAATTGAATGTCCGGGACTTCCAATCCTTCTCGGGATTTAACAAATCCACCCAAAATCCCAGCCGACATGGTCAGCGCTCCTTTACGCATTAAGCCGAATTTTAGGGCTTCTTGAATCAAGCCAATTCCACGTGTTTTAGAATTAAGTGAGACATCTTTATTTAAATGCCATTGCAACCGTGATACATAATGATCCTGATAGTTTTCGCCCACGCCGCTCAATTCATGTTGAGGCTCGATCCCAAATGATTTTAGTAAATCAGGACGACCGATACCTGATAGTTCAAGCAATTGCGGCGATTGAACAGCGCCAGCAGACAAGATAACTTCAATGTTTGCGCGCGCTTCAGTTGGGCGGCCCTTTTTTAAATACTTAACTCCAACTGCCCGTTTTCCTTCTAAAATAATGGATGTCGTTTGGGCATGTGTTTCGATGACTAAGTTATCGCGACCTTTTGCAGAATCTAAAAATGCTTTTTTAGTGCTATGGCGCATGCCATTTTTTTGAGTCAGCTGAAAATAACCGAAACCTTCTTGCGATTTGCCGTTATAGTCCGGGTTGGCAGGGTATCCGCATTCCGTTCCGGCATCAATGATTGCGTCCAAAAGCTCATACTTTTCGGTCAGATCCGCAACGTTCAACAAGCCGCCAGTCCCCCTGTAATCATCTGCACCTGTTTCGCGATTTTCAGATTTTTTGAAGTACGGTAAAATATCATCGTACGACCAACCGGTGCAGCCCAATTGTGACCAACCATCATAATCAAGAGCATTTCCCCGAACGTATAACATACCATTGATAGAGCTTGATCCGCCTAAAACTTTGCCACGGGGAATCGGGATTGGACGGTTATGAGTGCGTGCTTCTGGTTCTGAATCGAACATCCAGTTTAGCTTTGGATTGACCATAGTTTTGACGTAGCCAACGGGAATATGAATCCACGGATTAGTGTCTTTTCCACCCGCTTCTAATAGCAAAACACGGACGTTTTGATCTTCAGTTAAGCGGTTAGCTAATACACAGCCAGCAGAACCAGCACCAACAATAATATAGTCAAAGTTACTCATATGAACAGCTTGAATCCCCATATTTTAAAAACATAATGTATCCGGTTAAAGCATAAATGCCTACTAAAAAATTGTGCCTCCATCGGTATATCAATTGACGCCATAAAATAATTTATAATTTAATTATATGATTTTTTTCATATCCATCGGACGTCATATTTCATCTTCTTTCACAAAACAGAGGCCTAAGGCTACGACCAACGCATCTGATCGGGCAATCAACATTTTTCCAGCCGGCATATAAAATGTTGAATCTAGGCTTCCTGACGATAATTTTCCGAAGAAACTCAACGCATTAGTCTGGCGGTGGAACGTTTGCAGTTTTGCGCATCGGTAACTAGAGCCACCATGTATTGCCAACGCTCAGCTAGGGTATATACCACTAAAAAGAAATTTTTAAGATTTGAAGGGACCTATCACGGAGCCAATGAAGCGGGCGTCACCACCTTGATCCCAATTCAAATGTACGATTTTCCAGAGCATGAACAAACCAGCGTGGGGCATCCCTGCCATGAGTAATTATTTATTGACCGCTCCTTAAATTGACTTTGAAAAAATAAAACAGATTATATTAGAAAATTCTATTGATATTGTGGGCGTAATTATGGAACCGTTGCAGACCATTGATGGAAGAGTTTTTCAAAGGTGTTGCCAATATGTGTTGGGATAAAACATTCGTTTGATATTTGATGAAGTGGTAATCCGTTTCCGATTGGCCTATAGCGGGACACAAGAATACTTCTGCGTCATACCTGATTTAGTTGCTACGGAAAACTTTAGGTGGTGGCTACCTTATAGGCGTATTTGGTAGCTGGGTAGATATTATGGAGTGGATCAACTAACATCGGATCGACGAAGGCGATTACGCATGGATGGCACCTTTATTGGGGTGCAATTTAGTCTAAACAGCAGCCACAAAAGTTGCCTTATCGATGTTCTACCAATCTGGCATTTATGAAGGTTTACATAGCTTGGGCCAATATTTGCGTGACGGCTTAACCCTCGTATTTGCTGAACATGAATTGGCGGCTCAGATCATGGGTGGAGGTCCCTTAGCTCAAGCAGTATTTTCAGCCGACAGTTTTTAGTTACAGATCGAGCCAAAAAGGACGAGCTTTAATGTTGACCTTGTTTGATCGCAACGTCTTTTTGAGCCCATGGGAACCAAACTTTATATATCCATAGCCTACTACAGCAAAGTCGGTGACGATCTTCTGGACAGCTTCGACGGTGCTTTGCAGGCTATTTGAAAGAAACTTATATGTCAGCGTGGGAGGTTGGTTGAGCCCATCAAGTATGTGTCAATGGAACTGGCACATTGACGACCTTCGCGGATCGCCCAAACGACCAACGATTGTCCCCGCCGCATATCACCAGCTACGAACACTTTTTCGACTGATGATTTATAGTCATCTTCGTTGGCTTTTACATTGCCCCTATTATCTAAAGCAACACCAAGTGAATTCAAAAGACCTTCAGCGATCGGATGTGCAAAACCCATTGCTAATAAAACCAGATCAGCTTTCAACTCAAACTCGGACCCAGTAACAGGGTTCATTTGCATCCGCCCATCGGCATCCGCATTCCATTCCACCTCGGCTCCGTGCAAAATTTTGACGGCACCAGCGTCCCCTCTTAGGGTATTTGTTGTCACTGCAAATTGACGTTCACAGCCTTCTAAGTGAGAGCTTGATGTGCGCATTATCATTGGCCAATTTGGCCATGTCATTGCTTTATTTTCTTTTTCAGGAGGCTCTAACATCAATTCTAATTGAGTGATCGATGCAGCGCCTTGACGCCGCGATGTACCAACACAATCGGACCCAGTATCGCCGCCACCAATAACCACAACATGTTTTCCTGTTGCTAAAATCGCAACATCATCTGCTACATGGACGCCTGCATTACGGTCGTTTTGTTGAGACAAAAACTCCATCGCAAAATGAACGCCATCTAGATCACGACCGGGAACGGGTAAGTCACGAGGATGTTCAGAACCGCCAGTTAATGCAATCGCATTAAATTCGCGCAATAGCATATCATAGGTGATATTTCCGCCAACGTGGCTGTTAGGTCGAAACTCAACACCTTCAGCCTGCATTTGCGCCATCCGTCTGTCAATGTGGGATTTTTCCATTTTAAAATCAGGAATACCAATCCGCAGCAAGCCTCCAATCCGTGCATTCTTTTCAAACACAACAACCTTATGACCCGCACGCGCCAACTGCTGTGCACATGCTAATCCAGCAGGGCCAGAGCCCACAACAGCAACTTTTTTACCGGTCCGGTGGGATGCAATCTCAGGTTTGATCCAACCTTCTGCCCAACCCTTATCAACAATCGAGCATTCGATGGTTTTAATCGTTACCGGCTCGTCTGTGATGTTGAGCGTACAAGCCGCTTCACAAGGTGCGGGGCAAATGCGCCCCGTGAACTCAGGAAAGTTATTTGTCGAATGTAAAACCTGGAGTGCTTCTTTCCAGTTTTTTTGATATACTAGATCGTTCCATTCTGGGATGATGTTGTTGACTGGGCAACCGCTATGGCAATAAGGAATACCGCAATCCATACAGCGCGCCCCTTGCTCAACAAGCTCATCCTCACTCAAAGGAACCATAAACTCTTTATAGTCTTTAATTCGCTCCTCCGCGTCCTCATAACTCCGATCGTTGCGCTCAAACTCCATAAACCCTGTCGTCTTACCCATTTTATTCTCCTGCCGCGCTAATAAGTTCAGAGCTATCGGCCTGAGCCGCTTCCTGCATATCGTTAAGAGCACGCCGATAATCCATCGGCATAATTTTCACGAATTTTGGCAAATAAGTTCCCCAATTATCAAGGATCTTTTTCGCTTGCGCGCTACCTGTGTATTTAAGATGATCTTCAATCACTTCGCGCAAACGTTGTGCATCATGGCGAAGGAAATCTTTTGACAATGCGATCAGGTCCTGAGTAAAAATTTCATTGCCGTCAATTTTTTCAATCTCGACCATAGCCATATTGCATCGTAATTCAAAATCACCATCCTCATCCAAAATGTATGCAATTCCGCCAGACATACCAGCAGCAAAATTCCGCCCTGTTTTGCCCAGCACCGCAACAACACCACCGGTCATATATTCACACCCGTGATCGCCACATCCTTCAACAACCGTTGTGGCACCCGAATTTCGAACAGCAAAGCGTTCGCCCGCAACGCCGTGGAAATAGCTTTCCCCAGCAATTGCACCATACAAAACAGTATTGCCAACGATGATATTTTCATTAGGAACAATAGGGCTGTCTGATGCAGGGTAAACAATAATCCGCCCGCCAGATAAGCCTTTTCCAACATAATCATTGGCATCACCTACCAATTCCAACGTCACACCTTTAGCTAACCAGCCGCCAAAGCTTTGGCCTGCATTGCCCTTAAGCTTTATATGTATACTGCCATCTTCAAGACCTACATGGCCATGAACTTGGGCCACTTCACCCGATAGCATTGCGCCAACCGTGCGGTTGGTATTTTGAACCGTCGCTTCGATTTGGACTTTTTCCCCATCATCAATCGCTGGGCGGGCTTGTTTTATAAGCTGATTGTCTAGAGCTTTTTCAAGTTCATGGTCCTGTGTTTCGCAGTTAAAGCGAGCAACATCATCGGAGACGTTAGGCATGTGCAGAAGCTTTGAAAGATCGATACTCTGTGCTTTCCAATGATCAATCGCGGGTTTCATGTTCAAGACATCCGTGCGACCGACCATTTCGTTGATGGTCCGGAAACCAAGACCTGCCATTATTTCCCGGACTTCGTCAGCCAAGAAGGTGAAGAAGTTTACAACGTGTTCTGGCTCACCCGTAAAGTGCTTGCGCAATTTGGGGTCTTGGGTCGCTACACCAACGGGACATGTGTTCAAATGGCATTTCCGCATCATGATGCAGCCTTCTGAAATCAATGCTGCCGTTGCGAAGCCAAATTCATCGGCACCCAACAAGGCGCCAACAACCACATCGCGTCCAGTCCGTAACCCGCCATCAACCTGCACAGAAATACGTCCACGCAATTCGTTCATAACTAAGGTTTGTTGTGTTTCAGCCAAGCCCATTTCCCATGGGCCGCCAGCGTTCAACAAGGACGTAATCGGGCTTGCGCCGGTGCCACCATCGTGACCAGAAATGGTTACGTGATCTGCATGGGCTTTACTAACACCAGCAGCAATCGTACCAACGCCGCCTTCAGAAACCAATTTAACTGAGATCCGGGCGCGCGGGTTGACGTTCTTCAAATCGTAGATCAATTGGGATAAATCTTCGATTGAATAAATATCGTGATGCGGCGGAGGTGAGATTAAACCAACGCCAGCCGTTGAATGACGCACAGCTGCAATCCGTTGATCAACCTTATGACCCGGCAGTTGCCCACCTTCACCGGGTTTAGCACCCTGCGCCATTTTGATTTGAATATCATCTGCATTAGTTAGGTATTCGTTGGTTACACCAA
This sequence comes from uncultured Rhodospirillales bacterium, assembly GCA_938074585.1. Taxonomy (GTDB): domain Bacteria; phylum Pseudomonadota; class Alphaproteobacteria; order Rhodospirillales; family Casp-alpha2; genus JABMNT01. The sequence goes on from CALJEW010000387.1 coordinate 8,515, forward strand.
ACCGACCCGATGCCACCTGTTTGATAGCAGAGCGCATAGAATCGCCATTTTCCATGGGTGTGAAGCGTGAGGCTTCTTCGCCGCCTTCACCTGTATTAGATTTACCGCCTAAGCGGTTCATGGCTATAGCAAGCGTCGTATGGGCTTCCGGTGAGATCGACCCAAACGACATAGCCCCTGTCGCAAAGCGCGTAACTATTTCAGAAGCTGATTCAACCTCATCCAAAGGAACGGCTTTCCCAATCGGTTTTAATTCAAATAACCCACGAAGGTTTTTAAATTTCACTGATTGGTCATCAATTATTTTTGTATATTTTTTGAACATACCGTAATTGGCAGAACGTACCGCATGCTGAAGCGTACCAATGGTTTCAGGTGTCCAAATGTGTTCCTCACCCCGTATCCGGTAAGCTAAGTCACCGCCCGCATCTAGGTGGTTGCGAAAAATCGGAACGTCGCCATACGCATTGGCATGGCGGGCCTCTGTTTCGCGGGCGACTTCAGCCAAACCGATGCCTTCGACTTTGGTGGCTGTGCCTGTGAAATAAGTTTCGATAAATTCACTCGACAATCCAACGGCGTCAAAAATTTGACCGCCACAGTAAGACTGATAAGTAGAAATGCCCATTTTTGACATGACTTTTAAAATGCCTTTACCCAAGGCCTTGATGTAGCGGGTATGGACAATCTCTTCTCTGACATCGCCCAAATCGTTAGCAATGTTTGATAGAACATCGAAGGCCAAATAAGGGTTGATAGCTTCGGCGCCATAACCAGCAAGCAAACAGAAGTCGTGAACGCGCCGCGCTTCGCCGGTTTCAATAACCAACCCCACTTCGGTGCGCAATCCTTTGCGGATCAAATGGAAGTGCACAGCGCCCATAGCTAACAATGCAGGGATTGCCGCTTGATCAGCGTCCATGGTGCGATCAGATAAAATTAGAATGTTGAAGCCTTTTTGGCCAACCAAACGCTCGGCTGTTTGGCATAATTGCTCAATTGCATCTGCCATTGCTGCGCCACCATCGCCCTTTACCGAATAGCAAATGCTGAGCGTTGATGTTTTGAACGATCCATCAACTTGATTCTCAATACGGCGAATTTTTTCCAAATCGGCATTTGTCAAAATTGGCTGTTGGATTTCCAAGCGCTTCGAGTTTCCGCCAGAATCCAAATCGAGCAAGTTCGGGCGTGGGCCAATTAAACTAACCAACGACATTACCAATTCTTCACGAATTGGGTCAATTGGTGGGTTGGTTACTTGAGCAAATTTCTGGAAGAAATAGTCAGACAACATCCGTGATTTATCTGACAACGGTGCCAACGGAATATCTCGGCCCATAGACCCAATCGGGTCTTGGCCTTCTGTCGCCATGGGAATGAAGAACGATTTGATGTCTTCTTGTGTATAACCAAACGCTTGCTGTTGGTTAAGCAACGTTGCTGGGTCCGGAGTCATTGGACCAACTTCTTCGGGCAAGTCGTCTAATTCAATTTGGTTTTTGTCTAACCATTCTTGATACGGGCGGGCGGTCGCTAATTCTGATTTTAATTCTTCATCAGAAATAATCCGGTTCTGTTCTAAATCGACCAACAACATCTTACCCGGCTGTAAACGCCACTTTTTGACAATTTTATGCTCTGGAATGGGTAGCACACCAACTTCAGATGCCATAATCACCATGCCATCATCGGTTTCGATGTAACGCGCAGGACGAAGTCCGTTCCGGTCCAACGTTGCAGCAATTTGTTTACCATCCGTAAATGCCATGGCGGCTGGGCCATCCCAGGGTTCCATGACGGCTGAATGGTATTCATAAAAGGCCTTGCGGTCCGCATCCATTGACGGGTTGTTTGACCACGCTTCTGGGATCATAAGCATCATGGCATGGGGTAATGAATAGCCGCCCATAACCAATAATTCTAAGGCATTATCAAAGGTCGATGAGTCGGAGGAACCATCCCCAATTAATGGCCACAGCTTTTCTAAATCTTCACCTAAAACGGATGAGCTCATGTTATGGCGGCGCGCGTTCATCCAGTTGATATTGCTGCGGAGTGTGTTAATTTCACCGTTATGGCTCAAAAAGCGAAAGGGCTGGGCCAAGCGCCAAGAGGGGAAGGTGTTGGTTGAAAAGCGCTGGTGGAACAAACCAATAGCCGATTCGAAATCTTGGTCTTGAAAATCGACATAGTACTTAGCCAGGTTCGGCGCCAAAACCATCCCTTTATAAATTATGGTCCGGGTCGACAAAGACGGCACATAAAAGTCTTGCCATGCCTTTTGGTCATAATCCCAAATGGCGTGGTGGGCTTGTTTCCGGATAACGTAAAGTTTGCGCTGGAACGTTTCTTCATCTGGTGTTTCGGGGCCACGGCCAATAAGGATTTGACGAATAACCGGCTCATTTGGTTTGACCGTTTCACCCAACACAGAATTATCGCAAGGCACATCGCGCCAGCCCAAAACCAATTGACCCTCAATAGCGGTCACGCGGTTAAATGCAGCAACGCACTTCGCCCGACGCTTTTCGTCTTGCGGCAAAAAGATCATGCCAACGGCGTAATCGCCCAATTCTGGCAATTCAATGCCTTTAACACCAAAAACTTTACGGTGGAATTTATCGGGGTGCTGGATCAACAACCCAGCGCCATCACCAGCCAACGGGTCAGCACCAATGGCACCCCGATGATCCAAGTTTTGAACAATCTGCAAAGCTTGCTCGACGATTTCGTGGCTTGGTTTGTTATGAATGTTGGCAATAAAGCCAAAACCACACGCATCGTGCTCTTCCGCAGGATCATACATCCCTTGTTTTACCGGATATCCGGCACCATCACGTATACTCGTCGTCATTTTTGTATCCATAGATTTACTCAACTTAATCATTTGTTGTCAGTGGTACGCCCGCAAAAGCTTGCTTAAATAGCAGGCATGCCCGGTTCATCCAATCAGAAAATGCGAGAAAAAAACTCGCGAAGTCTTATTGATATAATGTCTCTTGCCGGTTTTTCACCTTAATGACCCGCTAAAATACGAAAAAAGGCGTTTTATGTGTGTAAATACCGGCCATATCTCTAATACTACCAACTATTAATTACAGAAACTGGATTTGACAGAAACAAACCATGCTTAAACTTTCAGTTCTCGATCAATCTACAGCGATTTCAGGCTGCCCTCAGGACGAATCAATTCGAACGACAATCGAGCTTGCCAAAACCTGCGAAAATTTAGGATATTCCCGCTTTTGGGTATCTGAACACCATAACCACCCGGCGATTATCGGATCCGCCCCAGAAATCACCATGGCTGCCATTGCGGCAACCACTTATAGAATTAGGATTGGCAGCGCAGGTGTTATGTTGCCGCATTATTCGTCTTTAAAAGTAGCCGAACAGTTTCGCGTTTTAGACGCCATTGCGCCCGGCCGGATTGATATGGGCTTGGGCCGTGCCCCTGGGTCAGACGGCAAAACCGCCCATGCCCTTAACCCCAATGCCCGCACAGCAGCAGATCAATTCCCGAGCGCTGTCCGCGATTTGATGGCTTGGGTCACGGGATCTAAATTGGCCGATAATCATCCTTTCGAAGAAATCCAAGCATATCCTAAATCAGAGACCAGCCCCGATACATGGATATTAGGGACATCAAATTATGGCGCTTCGGTTGCCGCTCATTTTGGTATTCCTTATTGTTTTGCACACTTTATTACTGATGGGCGTGGCGTTGGCCAAGCGCTCGAATTATACCGCGACAATTACCAACCGAGTGAACGCTTTCCAAAACCCATTGCCACTGTTTGTTTATGGGCTTTAGCCGCCGAAACTAAAAATCAAGCCCGGTATTTATACGCCAGCCGTGCTCATAACAAAGTTATGCGTGAATACGGTCAATTGGGACCTCTCATTTCACCTGCAGCAGCCATCGAGTTCTCTTATAATAATGCCCAAAAGGCCCATTTCAGCTCCCTTACTGATGAAGCGATTATTGGTGATGCTGAGGAAGTTGGCGCGACATTGCGTGAAATCGCCGAGGCTTATGAAATCGACGAAGTCGTGGTTTTAACGTGGGCCTTTGATCCAGCAGCGCAGCGTCGATCGTATGAGTTGTTGGCTAAAGAGTTTAATTTGAAAGAGACATTAAAATGACTCCTTGGCCAAATACATTTTCTGTAGAAGGAACATATGTATCTGTTGTTCCGTTGACATTTGATCATCAAGCGGATTTAGAAAGTGCTGCGGCTGATGGCGAGCTGCATAAGTTTTGGTACACAAAAATCCCAAAACCTGATCAGGTAAAATACGAGATCGGGAGGCGGTTGGATTTGAGAGAAAAAGGCTCGATGATGCCGTTTGCAATTATTGACCAATCGAACAACCGTGCTGTCGGCATGACCACATATATGAACATAGACGCCATAAATAAAAGAGTGGAAATTGGCTCAACTTGGTATCGGAAATCGGTTCAGCGTTCACCTTTAAATACGGAATGCAAATTGCTTTTGTTGCGCTATGCCTTCAAATACTTAAATTGTATTGCAGTTGAGTTTAGAACTCACTTTGTTAATCATCAAAGCCGACGGGCGATTGAACGGCTGGGGGCAAAATTAGATGGGGTTTTAAGGTCCCATATGATCCTACCAAACGGGACCGTACGTGACACCGCTGTGTATTCGATCATCTCCAGCGAATGGCCAACAATTGAGGCCAACTTAAGATGGATGCTCGAAAAGCCTCGCTATTAAAATAATTACAAGGAGTGCTTTAACGTAAGCTCCCCTTGTACTTATTACTAAGCCCCGAGTTAGATCGGTAACATATTAAGATGTCTTAACGGTTGTGTAGTACTCAAGTGCATAACTACCTTGTTCACGTTCACAATAGCTGGAGCACTACTCCGCCAAAGGGAAAGAGATAATCTAAACCCGCAGTTGGCAAGTTGACCACAACCACGCCGGCTTGTGATTTGCAGTTTGAAGACCGATGCATATTTCAATGAGCTGGTGTAAATGCCTGCTGACAAACCAAGCTCCGCATCATTAGTAACGGCCAAAGCTTCGTCCTCATCTCAGCTCTTATGAACCGATGAGCTATAGGTGGATTTTAAATTACCGCAACTGTTTTTTTTAACATGCCAACATGCATTCTGACCAGGCTTTGGCGGGCTGTCGTCGCCTTTTCCCGAACCCAACTGCAATAGTTAAAATAAAAATGATCTATATGTGTGAAGATAAATAAATTTTCTGTATTTATATTGATAATTAGTAGTTTTCGTTTTTGTTGAAAGAGGAGGCCGGTCAATGTCAGAATGGAATTAGAAATATTATATTCGTTATGTGTCAGTGCAATTTGTGCTTCCGCTATCATGGAGTAGATCAGCAGCATCAACCGCTTTGGTGATCCAATTGTGAGGGTGATCCGTATAAATATAAAATAATACTTACCTCATGAGGAGTGCTTTTAATGACGCCGGCTATGCTTAACCTTTCGAAAAAACATCAGCAAGAACGTGATCGCGTCATCAATAGACGTCCGAGTAAGGAGCATGCGGAGGAGGCGGTTCGAACATTGCTGGCCTATAGTGGGGATGATTCGGAACGAGAAGGTTTAAAAGACACTCCATCTCGCGTAATCCGCTCCTTCGATGAGTTCTACAGCGGCTATCTCAAGGACCCTGTTGAGATACTCGAACGCACCTTTGAAGAAACAAATGGCTATGACGAAATGGTGCTTTTAAAAAACATTATGTTTGTTAGTCATTGCGAACACCATATGGCTCCAATTATCGGCAAGGCGCACGTGGCTTATCTGCCCCGTGGCCGCGTCGTCGGTATCAGTAAGTTGGCTAGAGTCGTAGAGGTCTATGCCCGCCGACTTCAGATTCAAGAAAAGATGACTGCGCAGATCGCTAATGCAATTAACGGGGTCCTCGAACCCGGTGGTGTAGCCGTTATCATTGAGGCCGAACACCATTGCATGACGACGCGTGGCGTAAACAAACCTGGCGTTTCGATGACAACAAGTAAGATGCTCGGCGCTTTCCGGGACGACCCGCGGACCAGAAGCGAATTTCTAGCCAATGTTGGTATGAGCTAAGGATTAAAAGGGCTACTTAAAAATCACAGTAATAATTTTAGTCATTCTGAGCCGTATGCGTGCTCTTTAGGGGCTAGACAAAAATATGTCCAATAATAACCCGCGCTTAGTGCTAAGGCAGGTTCTTCGAAGTGGATTAATCTGCGGCGTGGTGCTCTTGAGCAGAGTTGGTTTCCTCGCAGATAAAAATGCTTCTGCTGAAGAGACAAAACGAGATATGAAAGTTGGTATAAATATTTTTAATAGATGCCTTACGCTCGACTAAAAATATAGTCTGTATAAAAACTTCAGGTATGCTTGAGGCAGCTCGGGGATCAAATAGGGATACTTATCTCCACCTACGAAATGCGGGCCTTGAAGTGGCCGACGTTTTGGTCATAGCCGCGGCACTTCACGAAGCACCACTCTATGGTAATTTCGACTTGCAGTCGTTCAGCACGAGTTACAACCTCGGGCTAACTGACGATGGCGTCATCGCCCTCGCCCTAGCCCTCGCCAGAGTATTACCCCACACACTCACCAAATTGGGTTTTGTGAAATGCGCTATTGAAAACGATGGTGGTGAAGCGCTCCTAAAATTTGATTATGAGGCAGATAGATTACGGATGATCTGTGCCTAATGAAATAACTTTTCCAAAGCCATTAAAACTAAGTTCACTTTGTTGGCTCAAGAGAAAGCTAATCTCTTGGTTATTGTTTGATGGCTAAGTTAGGTTTTCTCTAAGTGCCATTTCATTTCTGCTAATCTCTTCGAAACGAGGATCGTGTTGTTACAGGTTTATTTAATGTTGAACATGATCTGAATTTGATTACGATACGTAATTAAAATTAGAGTAAAAATATTCAGGAATTACTTTATGAAAAATAACAATTATTGCCACCGCATTCGCTGTGTTAACGACACCAGCCATCGCGGGCTCATGTCCCGGGAAAATTGCAATGATTGACAAAGCCCTTGCTCAAGGAAATGTGCCTAACGCCGAACAAGTTAAGAAACTGCGTGGCCAAGGAGAAAAACTGCATAAAGAAGGTGGACACGGCGTAAGTGTGACGGTCTTATCCTATGCTATCAAATGGGCAGGTCTTGACAATAAAATCTGATTGACGGGTTGCTGCAACAAAGCAACCGATTATACATTTAATAGCATCTACAATAATCATAATGCAATCCATGCGAGTTATGATAAATTATGAGTGCTGTTTGTGTTCTTCTGTTATTGCTCGTTTGTTAGTAATTTTAAATCTTTAAAGAGAATGATTTTGCCTTTACTATTAAACGAATGTAAAAAAACATGAATTCAATTTTATCATTTCTGTCAGTTAGAACTATCCCGTTATTATCGTGGAGCTCGCCGAAACCGTTAAACTTTTTTCCAAAAATGGCAACCCTAGGTTACTTGCTGCTTGGCTTGCTATTGTTTGGATTGGGTGAAGCTATTCTTATTGCTGCTGGAGCTGGGGTGAGCCCATGGACGGTTCTTGCGCAGGGAGTAACTAATCATACTGATTGGAGTATAGGGTTTTCCACATTCATAATCAGTGGAAGTATTCTTTTTCTTTGGATACCATTAAAGCAAATTCCTGGTATAGGTACTATTCTAAATGTAATCATTATAGCTACAGTGATTGAATTCGCGTTGCATTATCTACCAGTAACAGAAGACAGTTTTGCACAATTTTTATATGGTTTAGTGGGGGTTTTGACAACCGGGATAGGTGGCGGAATATATCTTACTGCTAACTTGGGGGCTGGGCCTAGAGATGGGTTGATGACGGGACTGCAATGCTTGACTGGAGCTCCGGTAGCGTGGGTAAGGAACGGTATTGAATTATCAGCGGTACTCATTGGCTGGTCACTAGGCGGTGTAGTTGGGGTTGGAACATTATTATTTGCATTTTTAATTGGACCCTCTGTCGCCTTTAGTCTCTTCGTATTAAGCAAGCTTGTTTCAGATAGAGGCACGGGCGCGCCGATTTAGATTGGCAAGAGGCACAAAATTAAGTATTCTACAAAAAATGGTTAGTA
>CALJEW010000388.1 GCA_938074585.1 uncultured Rhodospirillales bacterium
GTTGGGAAACATAGAGCCATAGCGGTCAAAAATAACCCACCTGCTGTTCTTCTGACAGTAGATCACAATTGAGCCCATAGCTTTGTTTTAGTCTCCACGTCAACAAATGCTGCATCTATGGCATTGCGGGTGAGCTGTAAAAGTGCCGCATTATCTAAACCAAATTCAGCTTGAGCGCGGGCGTATTCCGCACCAATTGAAGTGTGAAAAAAAGGCGGATCGTCTGAACTTAACGTCACTTTACACCCCGCTTCAATTAGAGCGCATAGCGGATGTTGCTCAGCATTCTTATAGAGACCCAAGGCAAGGTTACTGGTTGGGCAGACTTCTAAAACAATTTTTTCCTGCTTTAGCCTTTTTAGAAATTCCAGGTTTTCGATTGATCTGACGCCATGACCAATGCGGGTAACAGGTAGTGCATCCAATGCATCTTCAACGCTTTGCCATCCGCCAACTTCACCAGCATGAACGGTGCACGGTAAACCTGTCGCAAAAACCAAATCAAAGGCGGGAGCAAAATCGTGCGGCTCATACTGCCCTTCATCTCCGCCCATACCAAAACCAACAACGTATTTGTGTGGATAATCGACAACCAATTGGGCAACACGTAACGCCGCCTCTGGACCTAAATGTCGGATACACGTTGCGATCATCCGGCCAATAATGCCGCATTCTTTTTCAGCATCGTCGATCCCTTGGGCTATGCCTTCATTCATTTCATCATACCCAATACCAACAAATGCGGAATGATCAGGGGATGTAAAAAGTTCTGAATAAATGCAGCCTTCCGATGCTGATTTTATCAAATATTCATAAGCGATGTCGCGGTAATCTTGTTTCGTTTTAAGGACAGAACTCACCCTATCATAGGCGCCTAAAAACTCAATGAATGTGTTCCAATGATATGTGCCGTCCGATCCAATTAAGTTTTCAGGAACAGGCATTTTGTTGCGCGCCGCCAAGCGCTTCATTAAATCAGGTGAAATAGTTCCTTCAAAATGGCAATGCAATTCAACTTTGGGGATGTGTGTGGTCATAAAAAGGACCTAGCTTTTATAAGACGATAAAAAGCTGACCAATAATTTATGCACGTCTGCAGTAGCAATTTTTGCATTCCGCAAAGTTTGTTCATGGCTGAGTTTCGTGTCGCCCATACCCGCAGCAAAATTGGTGATAATGGAAAGGGCTACAACCCGTAAACCGGCATGGCAGGCCAAAATAACTTCGGGCACAGTCGACATGCCGACGCAGGTTGCACCCAAAATTTTTGCAGCTCGAATTTCGGCTGGTGTTTCAAACTGTGGACCACAGAACCACATATAAACCCCATTATGGAGTCTGATCCCCTGCCCGTCTGCTATCGACTTGAATTCATTTAGGAAGCCTTTGTCATAAGCGTTTGTCATATCGACGAACCGCCCGTTCCCCACCTCACCGAATAACGGCGATACCCCCATAAAGTTAATATGATCCGATATAAGCATAACACTGCCCGGCCCCGCATTGGGGTTCAGGCTTCCCGCAGCATTGGTGAGAACAACTGCTTCACAGCCTAGAATTTTAAGAGTTTGGATCGGAACTTTCATGACCTCCGCATCGGCTGCTTCATAATAATGGGTGCGGCCTTGCATTGTGGCGACAGATGTTCCGCCAACCGTACCCAAAACCAAACGCCCTTCATGGCCGCTGACAGCGGGTTTTGGGAATCCGGGCAAATCACCAAAGGGTATAATGATGGGATTGTCGATTCTGTCAGCAAAACTGCTTAAACCTGACCCTAAAACAAGGCCAATTTTTGGCACAATAGCGTCACTTCGTGCAGTAATAATAGCTGTTGATTCTTCAATATGCCCGTCTGCAGCTGACATTCTTTATACCTAAATTCGTAAAACCCGATGATTAGAAATAATACTCTTTCCCCCTTGCGTTTACCACCCTTGGCAGGCAGGTTTAAATTCCAATTTAAAATCACAACCTACAAACGTTGGTCCGATTATTTTGAATTTTAAAAAGACATGCTACGACGTTTTGGTGGTTGGCGGAGGTCATGCTGGCTTGACAGCGGCCATATGCGCGGCTGAGTTGGGTGCATCTGTGTGTATTCTTGAAGGTTCGCCGCGCACCCACCGGGCTGGAAATTCACGACACACGCGCAATTTACGGCCAATGCACGAAGGCCCAACTTTCGTATTGCAGGACACCTACACCGAAGATGAATATTTTGACGATTTAATGCGGGTAACTGACGGCATTACGAACGAGCATTTGGCCCGTATGACAATTCGCGAATCAGCTGACAGCGTGCAATGGTTATATGACCATGGCGTGCGCTTTCAACCACCCTTGGGGGGAACACTCCATTTGGGCAGAACCAATGCGTTTTTTCTGGGTGGCGGCAAAGCGGTGATGAACGCGTTGTACCGCGAAGCTGAACGATTGGGCATTGAAATTCATTATGATGCAGAAGTTATTGATTTAGAGTTTGAGGTCGACACTTTTAAAAATGCGACAGTCAAATATGAGCCTGAAAACAAAGTAATTTCTGCGGCAACTTTGGTTGCAGCTTCTGGTGGGTTCGAAAGTAATACCGATTGGTTAAAAGAGGCTTGGGGTGCCGTTGCTGAAAACTTTTTAATCCGTGGAACGCCCTATAATATGGGTGGTATGATCAAATTGCTGCACAAAAATGCTGCGCAGCAGATTGGCGACCCAAAACAATGTCATGCGGTGGCTATTGACGGCCGCGCGCCAAAATTTGATGGCGGTATCGTAACTCGGGTTGATTGCGTTTCTTTAGGAATTGTTGTTAACGATCAAGCGCACCGATTTTATGATGAAGGTGAAGATTTTTGGCCGAAACGATACGCTATTTGGGGACGTTTGGTTGCGGCTCAAAACAATCAGGTAGGCCATGTGATTATTGATCAAAAATCAAAGGGGGCGTTTATGCCTCCGGTCTTCCCTCCGATTGTTGCAGATACCATTGGCGAATTGGCACAAAAAATTGGCATTGATGAAGAGCAATTGATTGAAACTATAGAAGACTTCAACCAATCTGTTGTTCCCGGTAATTTCGATCATACGGAATTAGATGGATGCCACACGGACGGGTTGAAAATTGCCAAAACCAACTGGGCCAGAACCATAGATCAACCCCCCTACAGCGCTTACAGTCTAAAGCCTGGTATAACCTTCACGTATTTGGGTGTTGGGGTGACGGATAAGGCTCAAGTGCTAATGGAGGATGGGGCGAAGTATAAAAACGTCTTTGCTGCGGGTGAAATTATGGCGGGAAATGTTTTGGGTAAAGGGTATTTAGCAGGAATTGGTATGACTATTGGAGGCGTGTTCGGGCGGAAAGCTGGTAAAGAGGCGGCAAAAAATGCGCTTAACTGATTTACAATCTGCCACCCAAGTTGAAGCTGAACGGATCATGACGATTTGTAACGCGTGTCGGTATTGCGAAGGCCATTGCGCAGTATTTCCAGCCATGGAAAAGCGCTTAGCATTCGGACAAGCGGATGTCGAATATTTAGCTAATTTGTGCCACAATTGCGGCAGTTGTTATCACCATTGTCAATATGCTGATCCCCACGAATTTCAAGTTAATGTGCCGCAAACATTTTCTGATTTGCGTCAACAAACTTATGCCACGTACGCCTTCCCCCGCTTTATGGGAAAAGCGTTCGAGAATAATGGCATGTGGGCGACCATTATAACGGTTTTAAGCTTTTTCAGCTTATTTTGGTTTTTTGGTGGGTCATCATTCGCAGGAGCAGCATTTTACGACATCATCCCCCATTCTCTAATGGCAAATACATTTGGTGCAGTTGGCGCGGTTGCCTTGCTGGCATTAGTGGCGGGTATTGTGCGCTATTGGCGGGCCCTTTGTTTGCCGTCGCCATTAAAGCTCCATTGGGGGCATATAATTACTGGCATCAAACAAGGGGTTACCCTTAAATATTTAGATGGCGGTAGTGGCGATGGGTGCACATATCCGAACGAAGCCCCATCCCATGCACGTCGAATTTTTCATCAATTAACATTTTTTGGGTTTATGTTATGTTTTGGTGCTACCTCGGTCGGGACTGTGTATCATTACGGCTTTGATTGGATTGCGCCCTATGCATTCTTAACCGTACCAAAAATACTGGGGATTAGCGGTGGAATTGGTCTCATTATTGGACCTATAGGGCTTTTATGGCTTAAGTATACTGCCGATGATGGACCTAAAGCGACTGCAAATAAGGGAATGGATGCAGCATTTTTAATTCTGTTACTGATGACCAGCATCACGGGGTTGGTTTTGATGTTGGCGAAAGGATCGATCCTCTTGGGTCCGATCTTGATCATTCACCTAAGCTTTGTTCTCGCCCTATTTATAACACTGCCTTACGGAAAATTTGTTCACGGTTTTTATCGCTTAGTTGCTTTGATTAAATACGCGTTTGAAAACGAAGAGAGTTCAAATAATTAGGAAATTAATCCATTAACGGGGTATAATTAATTAAGTTTCAAATTATTTAAGCGAGGCATTTTTATTACTGAATTAGACCGATTTATGACTGAATCTCAAGATTATTTGGATAATGCTTATGAGATTCATATGCGCTTAAAGCAAACCATACAAACTATGGGTGCCGAAAATTTACCCGTGCTCCAAGATTTCAAAGACATGGAAACTGAATTTGATCGAGAAGTTGATATTAAAGAACAACTTTTCTAACATTAAAATCTTCACACTGTTGCACCATAATCAGTAAAGACGTAATTTTGATCTTATTAGGAATTCGTTGAATAGCGCTCCAAAATACAAAAAATAAGTCATAACTCTCTGAATTTAAAAATATAGAATCTAATCAGGATGAGATCACCCATGACGAGTTCCAAACGCTATACGCTGTATCGACCACAACGCTACTCTTTGGATCACTCAAGTTTAGGGACTGCTACCCAGCATTCTGACCGACGCACCGATGAGGACAACGCTGCGGTAATGACCCAGTGTAAGGGTGGCGTGTACTTTTTCCTTTTATG
>CALJEW010000389.1 GCA_938074585.1 uncultured Rhodospirillales bacterium
CGCCTTGAATTGGCTGAACAAGGTATGGGTGGTTCGGTATTGGGTTATGAGCTTTTTGATAAATCAGAAGCAATCGGCACCACGAACTTCATGCAAAATGTTAATTATATTCGTGCATTAGAAGGCGAGCTTTCACGTACAATTGAATCCCTTAACTCTGTAAAAGGTGCACGTATTCATCTTGTTATGCCAAAGCGAGAGCTTTTTAGCCGTAAAAAACAGGAACCGAGTGCTTCAGTGTTTTTGCGCATGCGTGGTGCAACCCGCCTGTCAAGCGAACAAATTTCTGCCGTTCAGCATTTAGTTGCTGCCGCAGTACCGTCACTAACACCAAAACATATTTCAGTTATCGACAACAAAGGCAAGCTTTTAGCTGGTGGCTTCGAAGACACTGATGGCATGGGCGCTGTATCTTCAAAAATTGATGAGAAAAATAGAATTTTAGAAAACCGCTTAGCCAAAACACTAGAAGAACTAATCGAAAAATCTGTTGGATTTGGTCACGTTCGCGCCGAAGTTCACGCTGAAATGGATTTTGATCGCATAAGCACGAATGAAGAAAGATATGACCCAGAAGGACAAGTTGTCCGCTCAACCCAATCGATAGAAGAAACATCTTCTTCGAAAGATTCAGACGGTTCACCTTCCGTTACAGTTGGCACCAACCTCCCCGACGCAGACCAAGATTCTGGTGATAGCCAGTCAAGTTCTGCTGCTGAAAACAGAACAGAAGAAACGGTTAATTTTGAAATATCTAAAAAAGTAATCAATCACATTCGTGAAGCGGGAACGATTAAAAAACTGTCTGTTGCTGTTTTAGTAGACTACAAGCATGAATTAAATGAAGAGGGCGTTAAAACAGCAATAAAACGTAGTCCTGAAGACATGGAGCTACTTGCTAATCTAGTAAAAGGAGCTATCGGCTACGATGCTGACCGCGGCGACCAAATTGAAGTCATTCAAATGGTATTCAAAGACTCCATTAATGTTGAAGAGCAGCTGGACCAATTCTTTGGCCTAGGTAAAAATGACCTACTTCGTGTAGTAGAAATTATTGTATTAGGTATTGTTGCCTTACTGGTTATCCTGCTGGTTATTCGCCCTCTGATTTCCAGAGCGTTTGAAGCAAACACAGCAGCAGCAACAGCAGCCCAAGCAGAAAGCGAAAGATTACTTGCTGATCAAGCGGCAGAGGCTCTTGCCTTAGCAGGGCCAGGTGGTCTACCAGCACCATCTGACATGGATGTCGAAGAGGATTTTGAGGAATTGATCGACATCGACCGCGTTGAAGGTCGCATAAAGGCCTCATCAGTGAAGAAGGTTGGTGAAATTGTTGAAAAGCATCCAGAGGCCGCCCTTTCGATTATCCGAGGATGGATGTATCAAGAAACATAAGGAGAATTCATTCGCATGGCGGTAAAAGAAGATTTTCGAAGTTTAACGGGCTTACAAAAAGCGGCTATTTTCATGCTGGCCATTGGCCAAGAATATTCATCTAAATTGTTCGCCAGCATGGAAGATGAAGAAATTCGCGATTTATCTGCAGCCATGGCCTCATTGGGTTCCGTTACATCCGCAATCATTGAACGGTTATTTATCGAATTTGCAGATCAATTGTCTTCATCTGGTGGGGTCGTGGGGTCGTTCTCATCAACTGAGCGGTTGTTAATGAGTGCATTACCCGCAGATCGCGTTGCTCAAATCATGGAAGAAATGCATGGACCTGCAGGTCGAACCATGTGGGACAAGCTTGGCAACGTTAACGAAGCAGTGTTGGCAAACTATCTTAAAAACGAATACCCACAAACCGTTGCCGTGATTTTATCTAAAATCACACCTGACCATGCATCCCGTGTGTTAGCTATTTTGCCAGAAAATTTTTCTTTGGAATGCATTATGCGGATGTTGCGCATGGACGCGGTTCAAAAAGATGTTCTGGACCATGTCGAGCGTACCTTACGGTCAGAATTTATGACCAGCTTAGACAGCAGAGACCGCCGTGATAGTCATGAGTCAATGGCTGACATTTTCAACACCTTTGACCGCAACACAGAAAACCGATTCATGACCGCTTTAGAAGAACGCAGCAGAGAATCAGCGGATCGAATCAAGAGCTTAATGTTCACCTTTGATGATCTAGCAAGGCTCGATGCAGGCGGCGTTCAGGTATTGCTTCGCAAAGTCGAGAAAGATCAGCTGGGACTGGCCCTAAAAGGCGCATCAGAAGATGTCCGCGACTTATTCTTTAACAATATGTCTGAGCGCGCTGGTAAGATGATGAAGGAAGACATGGAAGCCTTGGGTGCTGTTCGCTTGAAAAATGTTGACGATGCCCAATCTGCTGTTGTCCAAGTAGCAAAAACCCTAGCAGATGACGGTGAAATCGTGATCTCCATGGGCGGCGAAGAAGACGAAATGGTTTTCTAATCAATCATATGAGCTACTTTCTATTAGCCGTCTCTGATCTTAAACTACGAAGCAGTAAATAATATTATGACACATCAAAAATTCATGTTTGATCGATCTTTCGATGTCGAAGAGACCGCCGAAAAAGCGGGTGAAGTAGCTGAAGAGATTGAAGAGGAACCAGAAGTTGTCATACCGACCTTTAGCGAAGAACAAGTTGAAACTTCGAGAAAAGAAGGTTTAGAACAGGGTAAGTCGGAGGCTCTTAAAGAAGCTGCGATGACCATTGAAAATCAAATAATTGATTTAACAAAAGCAATTGGAGCGCAATTAACTGAGCTTATCTCTAGCCAATCACTCGTTAACAATGAAATTTTCCGCGATGCCATAAAAATTTCGCGCGCAATTACCAAAAAATCATTTCCCAGCATCAATGCCGAACATGGCGTTCACGAAATAGAACAATTAATTCGACAAATTTTAAATCAAATTCTAGAAGAGCCACGCGTTAAAATCCAAGTACATCCGTCTCTGACAGAGCAAATTTCTGAACGCCTGCACGAGATATCAACGGATACCCATTTCGAAGGGCGCGTTCATATCATAGCAGACGAAACAATTGATCAAGGTGATTGCAGAATTGACTGGAGCAATGGTGGGGCAGAACGCAATTTAGAGAATGTTATGCGAGAAGTTGACGTAATCATACAAGCGAATTTAGCAATATTAGATGAGGGATTTAAACTTGATCCCGATGCAATTGAGGATGATACGATTGAAAACCTTCAATCTCTTTCGGACGGATTAAACGAATCATCCCCAGAAACGCAACCCCAAACCACACAAGATGAAGAGGAATTAACTAAAGCTGAAGCCGAAAATACCGAATTAACAGAGCCACAGCCTGGACCACATGCAAGCACAGAAAACAAATCTACACAACCCGATCACAACTCTCGTATAGAGCAGAAAACAGCCAAAAACATGCTACATGAATCTTAGAATAGAAAAATACAGTGACATCCCAGCAACAGGTCAAATTCCAACTGTAGGAACAGATCTTGAAAATGATTTGGAACAAATCCAACCGAGAGCGTGTAAGAATGTAATGCAGAGGTTATATTAAAGTAGAATTTACACGAAATGGAATTCTAACAGGGTCAATGAAGCCCTGATAATTTGAGGAGATACGAATGGCCGATGAAAACTTCGAACTAAATGAACTTGATGGTACTAGCCCTCCGGACGCGGTGAGTGGTGATCAATCTGAAGGCATGAATGTTTCAACTGAAATAGGCAACTTACCAAGAAGTGCCAGAGAATTGGAAGCTGTTTACGACATTCCGGTTAAAGTATCAGCAGTTTTGGGCAAATCAACAATGCAAGTCAGCCAATTGCTTAAGTTAGGCCAGGGCGCAGTGATTGAGTTAGATCGAAAAGTAGGTGAAGCTATTGATATTTACGTAAACAATCGGCTGGTAGCCCGAGGTGAAGTTGTTGTTGTTGAAGATCGCTTAGGTGTCACCATGACTGAAATCATCAAAACGGAGAGAGCCACTTCTTAGGCCACAATTGTGTTAGATCACGAAGGTCACATCCGAATTATCCCACCGTCACTAAGAGTTAAATATTTCGATTAACTAAAAACGCTTTATGGAAGACGAGTAGATGCGATTATTAATAATAGGCACGTTAGGTGGGCAGATTGGTGCAGCAAGCCAAATCGCTATTCAACGCGGTGCTACCGTCCAACAGGCCGATAATATTGATATGGCTTTGCAAATTCAGCGGTCAGGCCAAAGTGCTGACCTGATTATGGCTGACGTTAGCCTAAAAATGGGCACCCTTATTTCAGCGTTAGACCGCGAACGCATGTCTGTTCCTGTTATTGCATGCGGTGTCGGCAATGATACGCAAGCAGCAGTCCGTGCCATTCGCGCTGGCGCAAAAGAATACCTTCCTTTACCACCGGATGCAGAATTAATTGCCGCTGTGCTTGAAGCTGTAGCCGAAGAATCTCACAAAATTCTACATGCAGACCCCAAAATGGTGGAAGTAATACGCCTAGCGGATCAAGTGGCCCCCAGTGAAGCCAGTATTTTCATTACGGGCCCATCAGGTACCGGCAAAGAATTAATGTCGCGATACATCCACAATAAAAGCAAACGGAAAAATGGTAGATTTGTTGCTATTAACTGCGCAGCTATTCCTGAAAATCTGATGGAATCTGAATTGTTTGGTCACGAAAAAGGAGCCTTCACGGGTGCCATTGCGCGCCGATTGGGTAAATTTGAAGAAGCCAATGGCGGTACCTTGTTGCTAGATGAAATCAGCGAAATGGATCCTAAATTGCAATCCAAGTTACTACGCGCAATTCAAGAACGTGAAATCGACAGGGTTGGTGGCTCAAAGCCCGTAAAAGTTGACGTCCGTATTTTAGCGACATCAAATCGTAATATGGAAAGTGAAGTATCGTGCGGTAATTTCCGTGAAGATTTATATTTCCGTTTAAACGTCATGAATATCAAACTTCCTGCACTTAAAGACCGCCCAAAAGACATTCCAGTTTTAGCTGATTTTTTCATCAAAAAATATGCAGTGGCGAACGATGTACCAGCTTTACCCATAAGCCAAGAAGCAACAGATCAGCTATTAAAACATGGCTGGGCTGGGAACATACGTGAACTTGAAAACGCTATGCACCGTGCTGTTCTACTAGCGAGCGGCGATGAAATTGGTGTCAATGCTATCCTTCTTGATGGAGGAAGCACATCCACAGATACGGAGCAAACCGGATCAAGCTCAACTGATGAAGCTGGTGATGGTCATGGGATGGTTGGAAGAACAGTTGCCGACGTTGAGCGCGACTTAATAATCGATACTTTGCTTCATTGCATTGG
>CALJEW010000390.1 GCA_938074585.1 uncultured Rhodospirillales bacterium
GAGCCCCCCGGAGCGGTACAATATAGCCCATTTATTTTAAACTTCGCACCACTAAAAATAGAGTTCATCTGGGCATTGTCATAGTATTCAGCGGCTCGTACTTTTGGTTGATAAGCCGTCAGCCCAACGACTATGCTTAACACAAAAACAAACAGCCTAAAGATACGCATAATATACCCCAATTATGGTTCTTTTTACGAACCGATTTATAAATATTTTAGCGTAACTATATTATCTGCATTCGCTTAAATCGATTGTTCATCTATATTTTATTTTATGCAACCCTTATGGCGTGAAATTGTACCTTCGTGTCGCGCAGTACCGACTAAATAAATATGTGTCAAGAAACCAAAGCTGAGACTGCAATTGAAGCGAGGTTTGAAAACCGCGATGAATACGAGAACGCCACCCAAGGTTATCAAATATGAAATCGCCAAGGATGGGGTATTGCCAAACCTGATTGCCTTTAATTTAGGTGTCAAACTTTGTCAGTTATTAGCCCTCTCTACGGTCCTTATCATTGTATGTTGTTGGAGACGATGGTGGTTCAGCGCTCCTAAAATTTGGTTATGAAGCTGATAGATTGCGGATGATCTGTGCCGAAGGAAACAACTTCTCCAAAACCATTAAAACTAAGTTCACTTTGTTGGCCTAAGAGAAAACAGGTCTCTTAGTTATCGTTTGATAGCTAAGTTAGGTTTACTCTAAGTGCCATTTCATTTCTACTAATCCTACGAAATTAAACTGCATAGGTAGGTGGTGCACTTGTAGCATCATGCATAAAAATTAATGCATGGGTCTGTGATCTGGAGGCTCACGCTTTCCGTAATGTGGTTATAGTACTTTATCTTTCATCTAGCTATGGGATTACTCATGCGTCGCCTCAGCACACAGTTAGTATCCATTTTGAGCTTGTGTATCCTTTCAGCATGTTCCGTCTTTGGTGACGTGAATGTTAAAGTCGCTCCCTATGAGGTCATAGAGACGGATGGAGCCTTTGAGATACGCCACTACAAACGCTTGGTCCTAGCAAGTACCGACACGACTGACGGCATGGACAGCGTTTCTGCTCCCTTCTATAAACTTTTTAAATATATTTCGGGTAAAAATGATAAAACACAGAAAATAGCAATGACGGCACCTGTGTTCATGGATCAGTCCGGGCAGATAACTGAAGCCATGTCCTTTGTCCTGCCAGAGGAGTTTTCCCTGGCAACGGCACCTCCTCCCGTGGACCCGACCGTAAAACTCACGGAGCTCAGTGATTATACTGTAGTTGTTATGAGTTTTACAGGCTCTCTCAATCAAAAATCAATTTCAACTCATCGGATCTTGCTACAAAATTGGATTGCGGATAGGGGTTTGAAAGCTACAGGAGAGGCAAAAGCCGCTGGATACAACCCGCCCTTTACTCTACCGTTTTTGAGGCGCAACGAAATAATGATTCCCGTTAAAAAGACTTGAGAAACTAAATATTCGTAATAAAGATAAACGTGGTAACTAATTCCTCTGATCATCTCAAACTTATCTCCATAGACAAAATTAAAATTATGTATTCTCAGCTTTACAAAACCGACCTTAAATCCAATACCGCTCTATTAATCAAAATAAGTATTTTAACAGCAATCCTATGGGGAGGGTTATTAACGTCAGTGAACGCCCAGGTGCCCGGAGGCATGAAGAAAGATGCAAATGACTGGCGTTTTACGCTAGGCGGAGGCGTCGGATATTTTGCAGATTACGAAGGGTCCGACGATTATAATATCGTGCCGCTTCCGTTAGTTGGCATTTCTTGGCGCGATACGGTTTCGATTGGCAGTGTCGGAGGTCTTGGGCTCAATGTTAAATTTCTGAAGATCAAAGGCCCAACGCCAAAAGACAACCTCATTCTATCTGCTGGAATTGGGTATTTTGGTGGACGCGATCAAGACGACAACGATGCGCTTGATGGGCTAGGAGATCTCGAAGGTGGGGTAACCGGCAAGTTGTCAGCGGATTATCAACATCAGAGCTTCGGGGCTAAAATCTCAGCGGTCCACGACATATCGGGCGGCCGAAAAGGAACTTCTATCAATGCGGGACTAAGATACGCCTTTGCCCTGGGGTCACCAAAAACCCAGCTGACATTAGGCTCATCGATAACTTGGGCAAACGATGAATATATGGAGAAAATTTTTGGTATCAGCTCTATCCAGGCCACAAACTCAACCCTCGGCTATTCGGCCTATAGTATCGCTTCCGGATTTAAGGATGCAGATGTGAATGTCTCCGTTCGTCATTTTATGACACAAAATATTGGCATTATGGGACGAATTGGTTACAAGCAATTATTAGCAAATGCCGCAGACAGCCCCATCGTTGATAGACAGGGCAATGCTGGCCAAATTTCTGCTATTTTCGGTGTCAGTTACAACTGGTAAAGTTGATTTGGTTTGGTTCTTCATGAGATAACCACCGCCAGTGTCACCTCCGAAAGCGCAAAAAAAGAGCCATGCATTGAGTCTCTATTACTTAATTTAAAGGGTTTTAATAATATGCAAAAAAAAATTGGAGTAATGATTTGTGGCCATGGCTCACGAAGTCAGGTTGCTGTTGATCAATTTTCTAATTTTGTTGGCAAGCTACCTCAATATCTTCCGGAATGGCCGGTTGAGTTTGGTTACCTTGAATTTGCAAACCCCGTAATTCGCGATGGGCTTGATCGTCTACGTGATCTGGGATGTAACCACATTCTTGCAGTCCCGGGAATGCTGTTTGCCGCCATGCATGCAAAAAACGATATTCCCTCTGTCTTAAATGCTTATTCTAAGGAGTTTCAAATTGAGGTTGGATACGGTCGAGACCTGGGAATCGATGCCAATATGATTGGCGCCGCATCAGCCCGGGTTGAAGAAGCTTTAATAAAGGCTGATGCAAACAATCAGAGCATATCACGCGAAGAAACCTGTCTGGTTGTTATCGGGCGCGGTTCAAGCGATCCAGATGCAAATTCAAATATCTCCAAAATTACACGATTAGTTAAAGAACAGACGAAACTCGGCTGGTGCGAAACAGGGTATTCTGGTGTTACTTTCCCATTAGTTCAGCCTTGCCTGGAACAAATTGTAAAGTTTGGTTTTAAACGGATTATCGTTTTTCCTTACTTCCTTTTTTCCGGGGTTCTGATCGACCGAATTTATGGATTCACTGATTTGGTAGCGAGTGAACATAAAGATATACAATTCGTAAAAGCTGACTACCTAAACGACCACCCTCTGGTCCTAACTACTATGGCAGAACGTGTAAAAGGTATACTAAGTGGCGATAACGCAATGGATTGCACCATGTGTAAATATCGTGAGGGGATCCTGGGGTTTGAAGCTGAAATCGGTTTACCACAGGCAAGTCATCACCATCATGTTGAAGGTCAAGGAGCTCAAGCGCCCGGTTCGAATGTATCAGAGTGCAAGTTATGTGAGGCCTTTTGTACGGGAGTTTGCAGGCTTGAAATAAATACACATGATCATGATGATCATTCGCATCATCACCCTGTATATCCTCACGCAGATCATCCTTTAGGCCCTGAAAGTGCTCGAAAGTTGTTGCACAAAAGTTAGATTTCTAACCAGTTTGTATCGCAATTTTACTGCATGCAGTAAATCTTTTAGAAAGTTTTGATCAAGAATTTTCGAACAAAACAATACGATGCGTTTCCCTGAAAATTAAAAAAATTCTTTTAGTTGAGCAAATTCAACAGCCAAGTTCCTAATTTAAGCGACATATAGGCCCGATCAGGTTATCGAGGATTTTTTTAGAAGAATATCCAAAATGCGAACATCCTACCACCATCTGACCCCAGACCAGCGATGCCAGAGTAACGCTCTTAATAAAAGAGGGGTGACGCAATCGGGAATTACCGCTGATACCGGGGTAAACCAGGGCGCAATCCGCCGTGAACTTAAGCGTAACAGGGATTTTTGCAGTTATCGGTTTTTACAGGCACACCGCTTTACCGTGCAAAGAGGCTATCCAAGGAAGCGTGTGGCTCGTGTGATGGCGCCTTGCCTCATCGGTACGGGTGGAAATATTACTGCGCGACAATTAGTGGGGCTCTCAGCAAATCTGCGGCGCACTCAACCACTAAGACGGCACAAAAGTCAGTTATGAAAGTCTTTATCGGCACATCTGGTCGGACAAATCCACAGGCTGAACGCTCTATTTTAATTCACGGCAACGTGGCAAAAAGCGCAGTAAGCGTGGTGCCGTAACGGCGGGGTGAGGCCTGATACTAGGTCGCATAGATATTGTGCACAGGCCAGCGATTGTCGGTGCAAAATCACGCCTCGGTGATTGGGAGCTCAATAGCATTATCGGTGCTAATCACAGAGGTGCCATAACCAGCATGGCGGAGCGGAAGTCCAAACTCACTATTCTGGTGCTGCTGGGTGGACAAACCCGAGAAACCACAAAAGGAACGGCATCTAAATTAGATAAATAAATACATTTAAGGTTCAATGTGAATCTGCTCTTGGGGAGTAACAGCAACTCTGTGCTGCATAAATTTCACATATTATTGCCATAGTGAGTTGAGCGCGCATTTGTCTGATAGCACCTACTAGATGCCTTCATGCATTGTCACTACTCCTGGAAATAAAGGTTCGAAAGGGCATAGTGGCAGGGTGGGCTGATCTCAAATAGACCCCCAATTTATCCATAGGA
>CALJEW010000391.1 GCA_938074585.1 uncultured Rhodospirillales bacterium
AGGATCTTCACCCAAAGACAACTGTCATGGAGATGATTTCACTGATGTTTCGCAAACAACCTCTTGGGTCGTTTGGTGCGATAATTGTGATTGCTATGATATTTATGGCGGTGTTCGCGGAAATTTTGACATCGATTGATCCTGAAGATAATAACCTAGAATATATGTTAACTGCTCCGGGTGAAATGTTTTTCCTTGGGACTGACCAGTTTGGTAGAGATCTCTTAACACGTATTATCTACGGAGCGCGAACGGCTTTGTTCGTTGGCTTTACATGCGCAATCATTGGCTCATCACTGGGTTTAGTTTTAGGTGTCGCTAGTGCTTATTTTGGTGGCATGTTCGATTTGATTATTCAACGTGTTGTTGATGTGATCATGGCGTTCCCGCTGATTATTTTAGCCTTGGCTGTTGTGGCAACATTGGGGCCTGGGGTCGAAAATGTGATTATTGCAATTACGATCCCGTTCATTCCGCAATGTGCACGGGTAGTAAGATCAAACGCGTTAGCTATTCGTGAAATTCCTTACATCGATGCGGCGCGGGCTTTAGGGTTTAGCCACATGCGAATTATCATGCGCCATATGGTACCAAACGTTATGGCTCCGTTCTTGATCATGCTGACCTCATTTTTAGGGCAAGCTATTTTACTGGAAGCGTCACTTTCGTATTTAGGAATGGGCGTACAAGAACCGACTGCGGCTTGGGGCTTGATGCTTCAAGGCGGGGCTGAAGAATATGCGGAAAGTGCACCTTGGGTTGCTATTTGGCCCGGCATTGCAATTAGCCTGGCTGTGTTTGGTTTTAATCTGTTTGGAGACGCTGTTCGGGACACGTTAGATCCCAAGCTTCGGTCTCAGTAATCTTTGAATTGATTTATCTTAAGCGCAGGCCTTTGGGCCTGCGTTTTCGTTGGTGGAGCATATTTAATGGCAGAACTAAAGCGTGTTGCGTTAATGGGGTTTTTGTTGGAAAGCAATTCTTTTGCGCCCGTGTCTGACGAACAGGCATTTCGCTCGCTTTGTTATTTGTCTGGTGACGAAATTTTAAACGACATCGCATTACCCAATGGCAAACTCCCTGCTGAAATACCCTCATTTTATAACGCAATGGAAAGTAATGAAATAGCGTGGAAGCCATTGCCAATAGTTGTTTTGGCGTCTGAGCCGGGTGGCCCTATAGACCAAGTCTTTTTCAAAAGAACAAAGGATGACATGGAAGCAAGATTACGGGCGGCCATGCCTTTAGATGGAGTATATATCGCCGAACACGGGGCCATGACCGGGTCTGATAGTTTTGACCCTGACGGTGATTTATTTGAAATGGTCCGCTCCGTTGTTGGCCCTGATGTTCCGATTCTAGCGACGTTGGATTTACACGCTAATATTTCAGAAAAAATGGTAGAGAGTACTGACTTTTTAATTTCATACCGGACCAACCCACACATAGATCAAAAAGAGCGGGCTGAAGAAGCGTGTACTTTGATGATTGAAATGTGGGGCGGAATGCGCCCTGAAACCGCTTTCATTCGTCTGCCGTTAGTTGCCCCCACCGTAACATTGCTATCAGCCGTTGGCCCTTATGCAGACATGATTAATTACGGGCAAAGTAAAAAATCAGATGTCATTGCTAATGTTTCAGTTGTTGCAGGTTTCGTTTATGGCGATACGCCTGTGAACGGTATTTCTGTAATTGTTACGGCACGTGATGATTTGGACGCAGCTCAAAATTTAACCGCTGATATAGCATCGCGGGGGTGGGAAGATCGTTCACGGTTTAAGCGCATATTGACGTCGATTGAAGATGCAACTTCAATGATGGTGATGAACGGTAACGATTTAAGCCGTACGGCACAGATTTTTGCTGACGTTGCAGATAATCCCGGCGGCGGTGGGCGAGGTAATACCACTTATGTTTTGCAAGACCTTATTAAAAATAATGCCAAAGGTGTTTTATTCGGTGTTTTTTTTGATCCAGCCTTAGCCCATTCCGCACATAACGCAGGTGAAGGATCTTCGTTTAAGGCAACGTTTAATTCAGAGACTGAGAGTTTGTATTCAAAGCCCTTTGAAGCTGAAGTCGTTGTCGAGAAGTTGTCAGATGGGGATTGTATTGGCCGCCGGGGAATATGGAAAGGGCGTGCTATCACTATCGGCACATCTGCCCTAATTCGAATTGGTGGTGTGCAAATTATTTTGGGTTCGTTTCGTAAACAATGCGCAGAACCTGCGTTCTTTGAAATGTTTGATCTTGATATCGGATCGGCACGTTCTGTTGTTGTTAAATCACGTGGGCATTTTAGGGCGGGTTTTGATGAATTTTTTAAGCCGGAACATGTGCATGAAATTGATGCTCCGGGGCTGACATCACCGGTGCTCAGTAATTTTGAATTTAAAAACTTGCCGCGCCCAGTATATCCCTTTGATGCAGATATGGTATGGTCTGGACCCAGTTGGGAACGTTAAATTTGACGACAATCAGGTAGTTCTGTGACTGTTTGTTCGTCCATTTGATTTGGAATTCACAGTTACCACACACAAGATCCAAAGCACCAAAGCTTTCAGAGCGAAGTATGGGCGCGCGCCATGTTACACCCCCATATATAGGCCGCCGTTGACGTGCATCGTCTGTCCGGTGATATAAGCTGCTTCAGGTAAGCACAGATAGCGAACCATGCCTGCAACTTCATCGGGGAGACCCAATCTATTCACTGGAGGTTGGACAACAAGCGGAGGACGAATGCCTGCTGATGCAGGGCGATCCGTGTCGATGTGTCCGGGCGATACAACGTTACAAGTAATTCCGTGATCAGCTACTTCGGCAGCAATGCCACGGGTGAAGCCAACCAAACCTGCTTTTGCAGCTAATAAATGGGCCCGATTTTTGGTGCCAATGTAAGCTGAAATGCCACCCAATGTGACAATCCGGCCCCAATTATTCTTTTTCATGTGTGGAATACACGCTTTTGACAACAAAAATGCGCCATCCAAAGGTACCGCTAACACTCGGTGCCATTCCTCTAAGCTCATTTCTTCAATGGGGACCTGACCCCGAACCGATGCGTTGCTGACCATAATATCGATCCGGCCAAAAGCCATCATAGCCATCCTAACCATTTTTTCAACAGCCTCTTCATTAGTGACATCAGCCACATGAGCCATGGCTTGCCCGCCCGCTTCTGATATTTCATGGGCAACTTCATCCGCCATGGCACCATCTTGAACTGCGTTGACTACAACTGCAGCACCATCTGCCGCTAGCCGTAATGCAATGGTACGTCCAATATTACGCGCTGATCCTGTTACAATGGCTACTCGCCCCGTTAAAGGGAGATCTTGATTAGTCATTTTTAACTCCTGTGATTGCGGATGCTTATTTAGCGTCCTTCAAACTTTGGTTTCCGCTTTTCAATGAATGCCGCTACACCTTCGGTAAAATCTGGTGTTGCTGTACAGTCAACGAAGCTCGTGATTTCGTTATCGAGCTGTGTGTTAATTGTGTTATCTAAAGACGCATTAAGCAGTGCTTTTGCATGAGCGTGGGCGTGTGTTGGTCCCGTTGCCAAACTCGACACGATTTTATAGGCTTTAGCCTCTAATTCTTCTGTACTAAACACCCAATTTATTAACCCCCACTTTTCAGCCGTAGCCGCATCAAAGCGATTTCCTAATAAAGCGATCTCAAACGCCCGCTTCATCCCAACCATACGGGGTAAATGATATGTAGAGCCGCCATCAGGGCTAACACCCAAATGGCAGTAAGCCAATGTAAAGAAAGATTTTTCAGAAGCAACGACCAAGTCACATGCCATCATTAAGCTAACACCAGCACCGGCTACAGCCCCTTTTACAATGGCAATGATGGGTTGGCGCAATTTCCGCATTTTGAAAATGACTTCATGAACGTTGTGTAAAAGTCGCTCGAACTCATGACGTCTTGCTGTCATATCTGGCTCTGTATCAAGCATGACTTTAAATTTTTTAATATCACCACCAGCCATGAAATGGTCGCCTGCGCCTTGAATTGCCACACATCGAATATCGTCTTGATCCCCAACGGCCGTGATAATATGATCAAGTGCATTAACCAATTCAGAGTTAAGGGCATTAAGACTGTCTGGTCGGTTAAATGATATCCAACACACGTTATCTTTAACATCGACAAATATGGTTTCACTCGGTGAAGTAATAGCAGCCAATTTAGCCCCCTATTGAATATGTTGATTGATAAATTATTTACATATCCAATATCATGGTTCTTTGGGCAGGATCAACTTAGGTTTCAATTTTGGGGAAGATTGTTTTTACGATTGAGCTGTCGAGTGCTTCATAATCAAAATAACCAAGCAGTTCATAGAGTTCAGCACGTGACTGCATCTGATTTTGACCTGCTTCAGTTCCATCCGTCTGATTAATTGTCGCGTATAGGTTTTCCATGGCGCGGACAGCAACGCGCAGCTGTGAAACTGGCCAAATGACGATCTTATATCCCATCTCTTCAAATTGAGCGCCGGTATAGTGGGGGGTCCTGCCAAATTCTGTCATATTTGCCAATGCGGGTGCTTTGACGGATGACGCGAAGGTTTTAAAATCATATTCATTCGCAAGGCCATCTGCAAAAACAATATCTGCGCCCGCTTCAATATAGGTGTTTGCGCGGATTATAGCGCCTTCCATACCTTCGGATGCTAAAGAGTCTGTTCTGGCAATAATTTGTAAATGTGTTCGGGCTTTTGCGGCGGCGGCAACTTTTAAGGCCATATCCTCTGTACTGACCAGTTGTTTATCGTTTAGGTGGCCGCATTTTTTTGGCAGTTTCTGGTCTTCGATCTGCATACCCGCAGCACCTGATGTTTCCAATTCGCGCACTGTACGCATAACGTTTAAGGCTTCACCGTAGCCTGTATCCGCATCGACGATCAGCGGCAAACCAGTGGCTCTGTGTATAGTGCGAACAAAAAAGCAGACTTCTTCAAGGGTCATAACG
>CALJEW010000392.1 GCA_938074585.1 uncultured Rhodospirillales bacterium
GGTTCAGGCTTGGGTTCTGGCTTTGGTTCAGGCTTTGGTTCAGGCTTTGGTTCTGGCGACACTTCAACAACAGGCTTAACAGGCGCTTCAACCTTTGGAATGACTTTTGCGACCTCTATTGGTTCAGCAACAACTCCTTCAAGTGTTTTAACGACTTCAATTTTTACTATCTTCGACTTAACGACCTTCTCAATCGAAGGCTCAACAAGGGGTTCAGGCTTGGGTTCTGCGATCACTGGCTTTACCGCTTTTACGACGGTAGCAACAACAGGTTCAGGCGCACGATCTACAGGCTTTGGCTTGGGTTCTTTAAGGGATGTGGCTAATTCTTGTGGTTGAGCAACGGTCTCTGGTGCGGCCTCATTGGTTTTTGGCGCATCAGAAGTCGATGCTGTTTCTGTTAAAGGGTTTGCATCAGGTACAGCTACTACAGTTGGCCCAGAGACCACTTCAACGGTTGGCTCTAAAGTAGCGGAAGAAGACACTCCATCAGCTTGAGATGCATCAACGCTTATCTCGGGTTTTGTTTTTTCAGCCTCAGTTATCTTATCGTCCGATATAAGCGTTGTAATTTGCTCATCCAGCGGACTAATCAGTTCAGCAAAAAACCCATCTTCTGTTGTACTTAAATACCAAGTCCCATATCCCAACACAGCAATAACTAGGCTCATAAAAACATAAGCACCACCAGGGATACCTGTTTCAGGAACCGGCGTTGGAAAACTCAATCTTCTGCCACCTTCACCACCATCAATGGATTCTGCTTTAAATCGATGTACGACTTCTTCACTGTCTAAACCTAAATGTTCCGCATAGGCGCGAATGAAGCCAACTGCATACGTTGCGCCAGGCAGCTCCTGGTATTTTCCGGCTTCTATCGCGACCAAATAAGGGAGGCGAATTCGTAACATTTGTGCGACTTCGGATAAATCTTCACCTAAACGCTGGCGCGACGCCTGCAATAACGCACCTACTTTCGGGCTGCTTGCATCTCTTTCGTCTTCTTGTTTCGACGACTCCGCCATAAATAAGTCCATTTAATTAAATTATATTTTATTGATACCAGCCCATGACTTAATGAACTTTGACTTTAACCTTTTCAATGAAAATCAAAACCGGCGCAAAACTTAATAATTTTACCGTCAATTTCGCCTAATTCATCTGTCAAAAATCAATGACATAATAGCAGTAATATTGCTGATTTTTTGTGTAAATACAAGACATAATGGGCAATCAGCTCAATCAGATAAACACGAACACGATCCCCAATAAAAAGTAATTTTTCAAGCCCCAGCATTAACTGATAAACCCTGTTCTTTTGCGAGCAGTGTTAGGGCATCACGAAGCGAGTGTTCGGGACTATCGAAAAGGGTGCGCAAAGCGTTTTGCACCTCGGACATATCCATACCTAGAACCATTTCCTTAACCGGACCAATGCTTGAACCGGTCATGGAAAGTCGCTTAAACCCAAGCCCAATCAATGCCATAGCCTCAAGCGGTCGTCCCGCCATTTCTCCACATAAGCTTAAGGGTACATTTGCTTTATCACAGGTTGTCACAATGCTTTTCAAAAACGTCAGAACAATTGGCGATAGCATATCGTAGCGATCTGCTAATCTTGGGTTTCCCCGATCACTTGCAAACAAAAATTGACACAAATCGTTGCTGCCAACAGAGATGAAATCAACCAAAGGACACAAGGCATTCAATTGAAAAGCCAAGCTTGGGACTTCAAGCATGACACCAACACGGACCTGTTTTGGCGTGACAGCTCCACGTTCTTTTTCGCGTGCTAATTCAATGTCAACAAAGGCACGGGCTTGGATGAACTCGGGGACTTCGGCAACCATTGGAAACATAATATA
This sequence comes from uncultured Rhodospirillales bacterium, assembly GCA_938074585.1. Classification (GTDB taxonomy): domain Bacteria; phylum Pseudomonadota; class Alphaproteobacteria; order Rhodospirillales; family Casp-alpha2; genus JABMNT01. The sequence goes on from CALJEW010000392.1 coordinate 1,866, forward strand.
CAGTTCGCGCCCTGCAGCGGCACGGATCATTGCGCGCAATTGCCTGCGTAACAATGCTGGGCGATCTAGGGCAACCCGGATGGCCCGCCATCCCATAGACGGGTTATCTTCATTTTCAATTTCCCAATACGGCAGCACCTTATCACCGCCAATATCGAGGGTACGAAAAACCACCGGCTTACCATTTGCGTTATCTAAAACTTGCTTATACAAATGTGTTTGCTCATCAACTCTCGGAAATTTAGAGCGAACCATAAACGGAATTTCAGTCCTATATAGGCCAACGCCAGCAGCATTAGAGTTTTTCAAGTGCGCCAAATCGATCATTAATCCAGCATTAATTGATAAATCAACTTGAACACCATCTTTCGTGACCGCCGATTTATCAATAAGGGCCACATAACGTTGGCGATGTTTTTCTAACGCCCCTATGCTTTCTTCAAAAGCATTCCGTGCTACTTCATCTGGGCGAATGAGGACTTGGTTGTGGTTTGCATCAACAATAATAACGTCAAATTCATTGACCCGGGAAACCAAATCCTGAACGCGTCCAATAACTGGGATTCCAAGCGCTCTGGCCACAATCGCGACATGGCTTGTTCGCGACCCCTCTTCCAGTACGAGCCCCTTAAGTTTCGATGCATCATAATCAAGGAGCTGTGCTGGCCCCATGGACCGAGCAATAAGGATGGCTTCATCAGGTATCCTTTTAGCTAGAGCATCACCGTTTTCAACCATCAAGTGGGTCACTAAACGATGTGCAAGGTCATCAAAATCGTGAACCCGTTCCCGCAAGTAAGGGTCTGCTGTTTGTCCCATTCGGGCGCGAATACCGTTTTGTACTTTTTGCACTGCAGCCTCAGCGGTTAGGCCTGTGTTAATGGCTTCTTCAATCCGTTTAAGCCACCCCGCATCCTCAGCAATCAAGCGATAGGTTTCCAAAACCTCTTTGGGTTCACCACTTTTTAAAAGGACTTTTTCAGCTAACATTTCGTCTAACGCTACGTGCATGTCACCAAAGGCGTGCTGCAGCCGTTCATGTTCTAGGGTAGGGTCGTTTGCAACCATTTTTTCAATATTTACGCGTGGCGAATGAAGGAAGGCACGTCCCATACCTTGCCCCTCACTCAGTAATATTCCTTCAATGCGAAGCGGATTGGTTGATTCTTCATCAAGGGCTGATGCTTCTCTTTGTACGGCATTGTCACCGCCAGCAATGAGTTCGGCCAAAACCATAGCAACAGTTTGCAAGGTTTCGACTTCTTCGTCGATATAGTCGCGTTGTGTTCGGTTTTGAACGTCCAATACGCCAATGACGCGGCCACCGCGTAAAATGGGAACGCCCATCAAGGAGCTATATATTTCTTCCCCGGTTTCAGGACGATAGGCAAAATTTGGATGGGCTTGTGCATCGGCTAAGGCGAACGGGCGCCCCGAAGCCGCAATATCACCAATAATTCCTTCCCCAACACGAAGAAATGTGTTGTGCACGGCTGAAGCTTTAAGGCCTTGTGTCGCATAAAGCTCTAACCGATTATCTGATCTGCAAATGTAAATAGAACAGACTTCTGCAGTCATGTATGTTGCGATTAGCTTACTAATTTGATTGAACTGTGCCTGATTTTCATCGGCACCCGCCATGACATTGCGGACCCGAGCAAGTAATTGCCGGGATTCAGAGACAAGCGAGCCTCTATGACTTAGGACTGGGCCATCGGACATAAAAGTTGTTTACCCCTCTTACATACATGAAACTATGTGCCCGTGTTCTTTTAATGACACGAGTTTGTCATTCGAATGCTAGGACCGAAATGGCCGGTTTTTACGCTGCGTCCAATCCATAGGCCGTATGCAATGCCCGCAAAGCCAATTCCGTGTATTCTTCATCAATTAAAACACTGACTTTGATTTCTGAAGTCGAGATCACTTGGATGTTAATGCCTTTTTCAGCCAAGGTGACGAACATCCGCTGTGCAACGCCGGCATGGCTACGCATGCCAACCCCAACGACTGAAATTTTAACAACATTGTCATCGGAATGAATTTTTTCATACCCAATATCATCGCTGTGCTTTTCAAGCGTTTTTACAGCCCGTTCTAAATCCGCCTGAGTAACTGTAAAAGTTAAATCTGTTGCTTTTCCGCCCACAGATTCGTTTTGCACGATCATATCAACATTAACGCTGGCATCTGACAGAGGGCCAAAAATGGCCGCTGCAACGCCGGGCTTATCTGAGACACGGACCAATGTAATTTTGGCTTCGTCACGGCTATAAGCGATACCACTCACAAGTTCCTTTTCCACGATTTCTTCCTCATCGACAACTAGGGTTCCCGGCTTATCTTCAAATGAAGATAAAACCTGTATTCGTTGACCATACTTCATGGCCATCTCAACGGCACGTGTTTGTAAAACTTTTGCGCCAAGCGATGCCATCTCAAGCATCTCTTCATAGGTAATTCTGTCGAGCTTCCGGGCTTTCGTCACGATCCGGGGATCGGATGTGTATACTCCATCCACATCGGTATAAATATCGCATCGATCTGCGCCCAAAGCAGCGGCAAGCGCGACCGCACTGGTATCTGAACCGCCGCGGCCCAAAGTAGTGATGCGGTTATCAGGACCAATCCCCTGGAAACCCGCAACAACAGGGACTTCACCAGTTTTCATGCGCTTATTAAGCTCATCGACATCGATTTTTTGAATGCGCGCTTTGGCATGAACATCATCGGTATGAAAAGGCAACTGCCATCCCAACCAAGAGCGGGCCGATACACCCAAATCCTGAAGGGCTAATGCCAACAAACCAATGGTAACCTGCTCACCGGTTGCAACAACCGAGTCATATTCGCGAGCATCATATAGACTGCCCATTTCATTGACCAAACCGACCAATCGATTGGTTTCACCCGACATAGCAGACAAAACAACAGCAATTTCGTTGCCGCGATCGATTTCTGCTTTTACTTTTAACGCAACAATTTTAATACGTTCTACATCACCAACCGATGTACCGCCAAATTTTTGAACAATACGTGCCATTTCTTATTTCCCGCAGTACTCTCTGCTTCAACTTCGAAGCCCAAGACTTTCAATCATAAAATCATTTTTTCGGTTGCCCATAGGGCGGCGCATACATACTCTATCGTATACATTTGGACAATACCGCTAGGGTCAGGAATTTAACAATGGCTGCGATACAAACGGAAACACAAGGAACAGCATCACCACAGGATGTTGTCCAGTTTACTTCGATTGCCGATAACTGGTGGGACCCAAAAAGCGAATTTGCCCCCTTACACGCCATTAATCCATTGCGCGTTTCCTACATTAAAGAACAGCTTTGCGCTTATTTTAATAAAGGCTTGAATGCAGAATTACCGCTCAAAGGCCTGAACATATTAGACATTGGTTGCGGTGGTGGGCTGCTTTGCGAGCCCTTAGCGCAATTGGGCGCGCAGGTGATGGGAATTGATGCAGGGTATGAAAATATTGAAGCCGCCAAAGTACACGCACAAGAAATGGACTTAAACATAACATATCGCCATGTTTTACCGGAACAGTTCGTGAAAGAACAAGGCCGATATGATGTAGTTGTGAATATGGAAGTCCTTGAACACGTTACCGATATAAATGCATTTTTGCACGCATCTACGGCTCTTGTTCGACCCGGCGGGGCAATGGCTTTATCTACCATAAACCGCACTCTTAAATCTTTAGCTTTGGCAAAAATTGGGGCAGAATATATTTTAAGATGGGTTCCCATCGGCACTCACAATTGGCACCAGTTCGTCCAACCCTCAGAATTGGCGTCCGGGCTTAGGGCACATGGCGTTCATATTAAAGATTTATGCGGAATGGTCTATAATCCGCTGGATGGGGGATGGGTCTTGAGCAACGATTTAGCGGTCAATTACTTGGCGTTTGCGGCAAAGCAAGAATGATTTAATTTTTGCGACGCGATGTGGGCAACCGATAAAACTCGACCCCTTCTTCATCTAATTCGCCGACTTCATCTTCTGTTGCTGTCCCGCTTATGCCCCGTTGCTCGGCTTCACCATAATGAATGCGCCGTGCTTCTTCAGCAAAATCAGCCCCGACGTTATCACAATTTTCGTCAATGTGATTACGTATAGCACTGATAGCTTCCAGAATTTTTTCTGCAACTTCATAGGCACGGGCTTCCGAGTCAGCACTTCCCTTCGGCGGCGATGCTTTGGTCCGGGCGGGAGAAATATTAGGAGCCATAATCGATTTAGAAACAGAGGTATCACCACAATGCAAGCATTCAACATCGCCTTGCTTTACTTGAATGTCATAAGTTGCCATATCACGGAACCAAGCCTCAAACTCGTGCCCATTAGAACAATGAAGTTGATAGACAATCATTTTTTAAAGAACCTGCTGTCAAAATTTTCACAATCGAGTTTACAATACGTGTAAACCAGTATCCATAGTAATCTATACTCTACAACGGTTAATAAATGAACAACGACATTACTCCAGAAAAGCGCCAACGCCATTTAAAAATTACCAAACCATCGCCTTGGGTCGCCCGATTTGCCCCTATCGCCCAAAAAAATACAGCTGTATTGGATATAGCCGCCGGGGGTGGGCGCCATTCGCAGGTGTTCCTCAATCAAGGGCACCCGGTGACAGCCATTGATAAAAACACTACAGCTTTAAGCGATCTACCTCATCAAGAAAACTTGAAGATCGTCAAGTTTGATATGGAAACAGATAATTCAATGTTTGCCCAAGGCAGCCCGCTGTTTGGCCAAACCTTTGGGGTGATTGTGGTTGTTAATTATTTATTTCGCCCCCTATTTCCGGGCCTAATGGATGCGTTAGCTCCGGGTGGATTGTTTTTGTATGAAACTTTTGCGCTCGGCAATGAAGCCTATGCGCGCCCCAGAAACCCAAATCACTTACTCAAATCGGGGGAATTGCTTGAACTGACATCTGGGCAAATGCAAATCGTCGCCTATGAACATGGCATCGTTGAAAACGGCGACATCCCCGGCGTCAAACAGCGCCTTTGTGCGGTTAAGGATATGAATTTAAGCAAACGAGAAGACAATGAGCCGCCCACTCATGTTATATAAAACAAAGGGCTGACCCATCTAACACGATTTGTGTCTTATTATGGGCAGTATGAGAAAGAGCCAATTAAGCAAAACAAAACAAGATCGTCTAATCGAGCATTTTGTAACTGGAGCTGCAGTTCGTTGCGACGCTGGTCTTGTCGGTATGAACCCAAAAATAGCGATGTATTATTTTCATAGATTACGCGAAATGATTACTTATAATTTTGATCAAGAGGTTAACACGGTCTTCAGCGGAGAGATCTAAGTTGGTGAAAGTTACTTTGGTGTCAAGCGCAAAGGAAAGCGCTACCAAGGTACCGTGTATAGAAGATTTACACAACAACCGACTAAGTAAAGCACACAATTATCATTAACCCAATGAGATCTTGGCCAAGATAACAGCTCCACCCTAAAATTATGCACTTCGTATTTGGACTTAGCTTTATTTAGCTGGGTCAGCCCCTAAAAGAATTTAACTGTAATCCCGGTCATTGGTTAAAGATGGGATTTTTTGTCGCACTTCATCAACCAAACTTGTGTCAATTTCAGCAAGAACAAAACCTATTTCCGTTCCGCCATCAGCTAAAATTTCACCCCATGGGTCAACGATTAACGAATGCCCATACGTCGAGCGCCCGCCGCCATGTTCACCACATTGTGCGGCTGCAAACACGTAGCAGCCATTTTCAATCGCCCGGGCGCGCATCAATACATGCCAATGAGCCTTCCCCGAAGGCCGAGCAAATGCAGCAGGAATGGATAAAAACTTAGCACCCGCTTGAGCCAGTTTCCGATATAAATGGGGGAACCTAATATCATAACAAATGGTCATACCCAGCTTGCCCCATGGGGTATCAGCTAACACGGCTTCATTCCCCGGCTCGTATGATTTAGATTCTTGGTAAATCTCACCAGCACCCAAATCAACATCAAACAAATGGATTTTCGTATACCTATTGCGAACAACACCGTCATCCCCAATCAAAAAAGATCGATTGGCAAACTTCGGATTCCCTTCTGCATTTAATGCCGTTTCATGCTTGAGCCCTAAGGAACCCAATAGCAACCAAACTTTTAATTCAACTGCTAAGGTGCAAAAAGCAACCAACGATATATCGTCTACTTCTGTCGATAACTTTTCAGCCATGGCCGAGCGGTCTATATCAATAATGTTGGTCACTTCGGGTAAAACAATCAATGTTGCGCCCGACTTATGGGCTTCACGAACCAAAGCGCTAGCATTGATGATATTCGTTTTAACGTCGGGCCCCGCTGTGGTTTGAACACATGCAACGGTGAAGGTTTGGACCATAAATAAGTTTCCAAGTTTAAAAAATGACGGAGCCTTAGCTGGCGATCCTTAGATTATGATCAAGTATACCTTTGTGTTCAAGCATGTGAATTCCATCGCAATCACCGATATGTTCACCATCGACAAAAACCTGAGGAACAGAAGTACTTCCCGCCAATTGTGACATTTCACGGCGCTTTGTTGCATTCATCGTCACGTCAATTTCTTTGTACACAACACCTTTGCTATCGAGCAGGCTTTTCGCCCGGTAGCAAAACGGGCAAAACGCGGTGGTATAGATAACAATATCAACCAAAATTAAAATTCCTTACAGTTCAGCAATGGGTCGTTCCGATTGAGGGTATAATATAAGAATATTTTCAACAAAAAAAGCCCTGCAAAGGCTTATGGTAGACATCTATTTAGGGTTTCGTTTAAAAATAGATTAAAAATGCATGATTAATTTAAATTTAGACCCGGTTATCTCTCCAGCTCAAACCGAACCACCCGCCCCAAGGTCACCAAATCCCCCCCCAGATGCACCCGCTCAAAGTAAGACACTTGCGCACGCGCTGAGCATTTATCTTATGGTCATGACGTCGTCGATCAGCAAAACACGGTTCCCTGTAATTTAATTTAGGGTATTTTTGGACATGGGAAAAGCGTCACGAACATTTTTAACTCAGGCTTTCGCTCTAAACCCGGATTGAGACTGGGTGCGGCGTTTGCGGCTGATGATATCGAGGGCATATGCGATTTGAGAGATTTGCGCGAAATACCGGGCAAGTTGAGCCGATTGGTTGAACTTACGCGACCACATGCGGCTCCAATTAAGTAACACTGGGACTTTAACATCCGCCAATACCAACAGCTCCAGCCCGGAACGACCAAACCACTGGGCCATAACCGGGGCCATATCTGTCCAGTCAGCATGTTTAAATGGCAAGCATCATCGTAACCCATGCAAGACTGCGCCCGGTCATAGATCGATGTTGTCCAGATACATGCCCCACATTGCAAGTCTGCTTCCGCATCAAAACTGGGATCAAACTCAAATGGCCGTCCACAACATTAGCATTGAGGTGCTGAAATAAAAAATACCTCATTCCTAAACACACTACACAACCCACCAGACTCCCCAAAAATGCCCCGGCAAAGGTAACAGCGTTCCGGCAACAAGGTATCAACTGCCCGCTTTGAAATGTCTTAAAAAATGGTTCACATTAAACTTTCTTCAATTGGGTCATTTAAGGATAGCCTGGTCTGTGTCATAAGATTAGCATGTCTGAAATAATCAAAATATTCAACCGTCAGTCTGTGCGCCATCATCGCGATCGCGCAGCAGCCCGCTATGCGGATTTTAGTTTCCTATTCCAAGAAGTGGCCGCACGCTTAGGTGACCGCTTACAAGATATCACGCGAACCTTCCCAATCACCCTAGATTTGGGCTGCCATGGTGGCGATATGGCAGCGCATATACCGGATCGAAGTGCCGTTGAAACTTTGATTAACTCAGACTTATCGCCAAAAATGGCCGAGCTGGCGCATGCAAAAAATGGAGCTGCGAGCCTAACCAGTGATGAAGAATTTTTGCCATTTAAAGCACAATCACTTGATCTTGTAGTCTCGAACTTGAGCCTTCACTGGGTCAATGATTTGCCTGGCGCATTCACTCAAATTCGCCGTGCCCTTAAACCCGATGGATTATTTTTAACGGCAATGCTGGGTGGCGACACACTTAACGAACTGGGTGAAGCGTTGAGGGATGCTGAAATCGAAATCGAAGGCGGATTAAGCCCCCGTTTATCACCCTTTGCAGAGATTAAAGATGCGGGCAATTTATTAGGGCGTGCTGGATTTGCGCTTCCTGTAGCAGATACGGAAACGATCACAGTTTCCTATGATAACCCATTAAAGCTAATGATTGATTTGCGCGGTATGGGAGAAACCAATTCTAATATGAATCGCCGAACAACCTTCAGCCGTCGCGCGACACTGATGCGGGCAGCTGAAATTTATGCTAAAAAATTCACGAACGATGAAGGCCGCATGCCCGCGACGTTTGAAATTATATATTTAACGGCTTGGGTGCCGCATGAAAGTCAGCAAAAGCCCTTGAGCCCCGGCAGTGGTCAAGTTTCATTGGAGAATGTATTTATGGATGATGCCCTTTAAACTTAGATAAAACCAACTCACAAAAAGGTAGTTTGATGCGCCGCAATCATATTGTTAAAAAACTTTCAATATTGGGAACAACGGAAATTCGAGGGCTCGATTTATCGGAACCACTTGACGATGAGCTGATTGCAGAGCTCAGGGACCTTTGGAATAAGTCAGGCGGTATGTTGGTTTTCAGGAATCAACACTTAACCAGCCAACAACACATTGATTTCAGCCGACAGTTTGGCATTCCATTTGGGAGCCCAGAAGGAGTTCCTATGCAAGATACGGTTAGCCGTTATTTGCACCCAGACCATCCCGAACTTTATTGCGTCTCTAATCAGGTCGACAAAAAGGGAGCTCCAAAAGGCCGCAAGGGTGCTGGGACGTATTGGCATTCAGATGTCAGCTTTCGCGAAGAACCGGCAGCCGCGTCTATTTTATATGCCAAACAAATTCCTTCTGCTGGTGGCGACACTTTATTCGCAGACGGAACCGCGGCTTACGAAGACTTATCGCAAGCAATGAAAGACCTTTTAGCCCCCCTGTATGCTATCCATGACTTCGCCGTTGCCGCCGCCACACAATATACGACCCCAGTCGTCATCAATGACGACCTAGATGGTGCAAACAAAGCTTTACATCCAGTCATTCGGACCCACGTCGATACTGGGCGCAAATCAATATTTGTTAATCCGGGCCAAACCTCACATCTATATGGATTTGACCAAGCCGAAAGCGATGCTCTTTTAAAATTTCTGTATGAGCACATGACGCAACCTAAATATATTTTCCGCCAAATTTGGCAAGAGCACGACTTAGCCATGTGGGAT
>CALJEW010000393.1 GCA_938074585.1 uncultured Rhodospirillales bacterium
AATTAAGATTTCTTTTCCACCTTGTTTGAGCTGGTACTTGGCACCCATGGTTTGTAATTGAGCAGTGATACGGGTCGAGTCTGCTGTGTTTAGGTCACTGTACAGCACTTCCATGCTTGGAGACGTGAAACGGGTTACGAAAAGAATGAAGAATATTATAAGGCCTAAAAATACGCCGCCTACGATGGCAATCCGTCCCGGTCCGATGTTTTTAAGCGCCTGGCTTATTGTTTCCACGTTTTATTCCCCGTACATTAAGTCTAATTATTGTAAACGTTAGATGGCATTCGAACACGTATTAAGGTTCGAGCAACCTCGTTTATAAGGCGAATGTAACGCCTAGACTCTGAAGAATAAGTTAACAGTAGGCAATTATTGCCGATCAGAAATATATATCGCTATTGATGTTATGGGGATCTGTTAATCTCATCAAGTTTTAAGGTCGGTCGGCGATACTTTTTGATTTTGGTTGTTCTTAAGCCTTGAACGCCATGTCTTTCAAGTAACCGTTGCCAAGATCGAAACTCATCGATCGTTAGGCTATAGCGCGTACAGGCCTCATCCAACGTTAAAAGCCCGCCTCGAACACCGGCGACAACTTCGGCTTTTCGTCGGATTACCCACCTTTTTGTTGATGGTGCGGGTAAATCTTTCAAAGACATCTGTTTGCCCATGGGGCCAATGACGTGCCTTTGAGCTGGCGGCATAGAACCATCATTCTGATGGTTTGATGCAAATGATGTGTTCCTACTGGTCACGATGATACTTGTCCTTTTTTAGCTTGTTAGAACTTTACGCATAGGCTCTTAAAGAAATGCTAAAAAAAGTGGTTAACTTTTCTTAAACATGAAAAATTGTATTTCTGTGTTTTCTTAAGTTCACAGAACAAGTCCATAGTTTTCGGGTGGGGCTGTGATCTTGGCGAAGACCTCATTGGGTGAGTGATAATTGAGTGCTTTACGTGTTCGGTTATTGAGCCACTTCTGTTTGATATGGTTCGAGGTACGTTATACGTACTTGTGGTTTCCATCAGTTAGTTCCTTCGATAAGAATATTAAGGGTATTGTGGTGCTGTCTTAGAAACCGAATGTGACACTTGATTGTTGGATAACCAACAAACTAGCTGATTTAGATGGTACCTGATAAAGTCATGCTGAAAAAACAAAGGGCCTGGCACTGATCCGAAGATCAACACCAGACCCCTTGGGTTGGGACTGTTGGTTGTAGAGTTTAGTTTAACGTTTAACTCTTAGAAGTTCTTCAAGCATTTCATCTGCAGTAGAAATGATTTTAGCCGCTGCTGAGAAGGCCCGTTGAACAACAATCATCTTGGTGAATTCGGATCCGATATCGACGGTTGATTGTTCAAGTGATGACTGTGAGATTACTCCGGAAGGTCCGTTACCAGCAGTTCGCAAGGTTGGGTCACCAGACGCTTCAGTTGCGTTCCACGTGTTACCGGTTCTACCACCCAATGAGTTGACGTTGGTGAACGTCGCCAGTGGAATTTGGAATACCGGTCGGGTTTCACCGTTATCAAACAGGGCAGTGATCAAGCCATCGGTGCTGATGGTTACCCCGGCAAAAGTTCCGAACTGGGACCCGTTCTGAGTGATAAACGCAGGTGTAAATTCACCACCAAACTGGGTCAAACCGTTAGCATCTCCAACATCACCTAAATCAAGAGTAATCTGTGGGGTTGTGACTGACGTACCGTCGGTATTGACTGTTACGCCATCATCCATATTGGCTGAGCCGTTGGCGAAATTTATAATTTCTATTTCGGCGATATTGAACTCTGACGGCAAACCGGATGCGTTGAATATGATTGCGTTAGATTTATCTATCGAGAATGAAGTGCCACTTGTATATGGTGACGTGCCATCTGGGTGTGTCGGAATGTTACCCACTGTTGTCAAATTAAACGTAACATCGTAGGAGTTTGGAAGTGTCGAGAGCATTAAGGTGTCGGTCTCCCCCGAGTTAGAATCTTCCCGAATATCAACTGTGGTTGCACCGGCTGCAAATTCAGGGTCTGATGCTTCTATTACTGTTTGCAAGCTGGTAACGGTTTTAGTAATGGTTTTAGTCGCCCCACCAGTTGAAACTAAAAAATTACCAGCCGTAATTCCGCCACCAGATAAGTTTATTGCTTCTGCTGTCTCAACTACGAAAGGCGTTCCCGCTGTATCTGCGGTCAAGTTTATGACGCCTGTTCCAGCTCCTGATGTTGCTGTTATGGTCGCCGCACTAGTTCCTGAATTGAGAGTGGTGACTACGCTAGCTGCAATGTTATTAAGTTCTTGTGCCGATGTTGCCACACCACCAGTGCCATCACCGTTTGCGGTTAAATCGTTAGCAGTAATCGTATAAAGGTCATCGTCAGTGTCAGCAGTGCCAACATTAATTGTGACGGTATCTCCGACTTCGAAGGAACCAGATAGGGTGACGGAGGTAACTTGAGCGACTTGTGTTGACACGTTTGTCGCGCTGGTTGTTGTCGTGAAACTGTTGATGCCGGTATTATCTGCGGTAATGGTTACGACAGCCCCTGATGCTGCAGCGCTGATAACAGCAGCGCCGTTTCCAGCCGTGACGACAGCAGCTAATTTGGTTGCAATATTTGACCTAGCTGTGGCTGAGTCTGCAGCTACATCACCACCTGTGCCATCACCATTTACTGTTAAATCGTTGGCAATAACAGTGTATGTATTAGCTGTTAAGGAATCAATTTGTACAGATATGACGTCGCCAATGTCGTATGCGCCTGACAGAGTAATCGTATCGACTTCTTTTACACCCGCAACACCTGCCGTTGTTTCGACAGTTCCGACATCGCCGTTACCCGCGGTAGCTGCCGATTCTGATACCGTAAAGCTTCCTCCAGCGTTATCCGCAGTTACCGTAAACGCTCCACTTGAAGGAGAGCCAGCAGTTATAAGAGCTGCAGTATTGAAGTTTATACCACTTCCGGCGCCAGCTGTGTTATTAGCGAGGTTCGCTAATTTGACAGCGATATTCTGACGTGCCTGTGCAGCGGATGCCGCACCACCAGTGCCATCACCATTTACCGTTAAATCGTTGGCAACAACGCTGTGAGTTATGTTCCCAAGGCTATTAATGTTTATGGTAATCGTGTCTGAAGCCGCATAGGTGCCCGTCAAGGTTATCGTACTGACTTCTTGAACTGCAGTAACGCCAGCAGTTGCATTAGCAGCGAGAGTTACGGCTTGTGTGTTCGTCGTGCCTACGGTTACTGATGCGGCCGTTGCCGTTTGGGTGTCATCAACACCTGAATCATCGAATTCATAAGTTTTTCCATTGATAACAACTGTGTCACCATCTTGTGGGATGCTACCAAATTTAAACTGTTCGTAATCGCGATAGTTTGCTGATGTTTGACGAACAGTGAATGCCGTCTGCTGTTTGGATGCAGGATCGCCAGTGGTTGTTAAAAGCCCCGTTGGATTGATGACGATGGCTTTTGTGCCGTCATCCTGAAAGTGAACCGCCAGTGCATCGCCGGGATTGACTTTGATCCGATTGTTGGTGGTTGTAAAATCTGAATCCGTTGCAATAACGGCATCGACCAAAGCCTTGACGTCTACGGCAGCGGTTGATGTCGTTGTGGTTACTACCCGTGTGTTCGTACCCTGTACAGTCGCATCTGAAGAAAACTCGTAGGTAGTGCCGTCAATTACGACAGTGGAGCCTTCGTTCGGTTTGGTAGTAAATTCCAACTGTCCAATACTTTTGTATGCGTTACCGGATGTGTCTTCCATGGTCAGGACGGCGGCCCCTGGGGGAGGGCTGGTGGTCGCGTCCCACTGGTTGTCTCTCGCATCTTTGGTATAGACAACGCTTATTGAGTTGGCGTTACCAAGGGTATCAAAAAATTGAACATCTGTTTTATGGGTTGTGCCCACTGAATCGTTGGATGGCAGATTGGCACCAATACCTATTGTTGATGTGGCCGCGGCCGTGCCACCAACTTTGTTCAGGTTTACGGTCCCTAGAAAATCGGTAGATATTACGTTTTGGTTTGGAATGGTTAAATCTTTGTTATTGGGTCGGACAGTAGCGCCTGCATCAACCGGCCAGGCTTGAAGGTAGAAGCCCGAAGTGTTGCGCAAGAAGCCTTCGTTGTCCTGAAAGAACGATCCTGCTCGTGTGAACAGAAATTCGTCGCTAATGGTTGGGGTTGGGCCTTCATTGACAACGAAAAACCCAGCACCAGAAATTGAGATATCAGTTTGTGACGTCGAAGCCGCCAAAAGCCCTTGCACACCAGTATCCTGACGGGGGCGTGACTGCACCCCACCTGCGGAATAAAAGCTCCCAGAGGTTTGTGTCGTCACAAGTGTCTGGAAATCAACTTGGGTGTTTTTATAACCCACTGTCGAAACGTTTGTGATGTTGTCGGAAATCGCTGACATTGCGCTAGATTGCGCTGATAGACCTGATACCCCAGAGTTAAGTGCACCGAACAAACTCATTATACTTCTCCTTCATTCCGCCGACCATGTTGTCGGATCGAATATTTAATTGTTTTCGTCAACCGATGTCGGCTTTAAAATTATGGCGCTGGCGCTTCTGAAGCGGCTTTTCGAACAGATAAAATTTCACTTTGATCAACCGTAATCGCCCCGTTGATAAATAGCTTCACAACTCCATCATCGACACCGGCACCTGTTACCGGACCAACAACCAGATGCTCAACGTCGACCAAATTTCCGGATGAGTCTTGGCCACTAACCAGAAGTGTATAAACACCATCATCCAATTGGTTCCCCGATTTATCTTTACCGTCCCATTCAACCGTGTGTTTGCCTGAACTCTTTTCCGCATCGGCGAAAAAGACATTTAGTCCACTTGAGTTAGCAATGTTAATTGTTCCCTTTGCAACACCTTGCGGCATAACGTACGAAAACTCTGCGCGCCCATCTGCGAGAGGCACATCTTGGCCAAAGAATTCAACCTGGTTGCCAATGAAGTCGACCATGGTAGAGATTTGACTGGTCTCTTGAAGATTAAGCATTTTTTCTAAATTTGAGTTTTGGTAAATTTGTTGCTCAACACTTGCAAACTGAACTAATTGGGATGTGAATTCATTGGCATCCATAGGGTCAAGTGGGTCTTGGTTCTTAAGCTGTGTAACCAGCAAGTTCAGGAATTTATTTAGGTCTTCATCAAGTTTGGCTTGCGCTGCGGCCGAATTACTATCACCCGCTGCGGCGGATGCAGTAGCTGAATTTGTATTGCTGAGAATCATTTTATGTGTCCCTTAACTTCCTTGTTTTTGCCTTAGGCTCTAACATCAACGCGTGCATCACTGATCACGTCGGTGTCTTGAGCTAAAATCGAATTATCAAGATCGGCATCCATAATTCCGTCTTCTTCATTTGTGCCATCTGCACGACCATTACCTTGACTGTCCATTTGGTTCTCTTCCCCACGCAAGTTGAAAGTCATATCACCCGAATCCATTTGCATTCCGGCATTTTCTAGCGCTTTTTGTAAGTCCCCGGAATCTCGACGTAGAAGATCAAGTGTGTCTTTATTATCAGCGGTAACAACAGCCATAACACGCCCGTCGTGTGTGAGCTCCATTTTGACATCAATGCGCCCCAGTTCAGCAGGCTTCAACTGGATGCTAATCCTGTCGTTCCCAGCTTGCATTGCTTTGCTGATTTTAACCGAGACTTGATCCACAACAGACGATCCTGTCGTTGGTTTTTGATTCGCTTGAATATTTTGTGCTTGCGGGGATTGCTGTGTTTGTTGGGTTTGCTGCGTGCCACCATTAGCCGCGGCACTGGCACCACCAGTTGTCGCTTCAGCTCCACCCACATGAGATGCTCCGCCACCTTGTGCAGCTTGAGCTGCACCAGAGGCTGCTTTGCCCCCAGTAGATGCTGGGATAAGCGTTTGGGTTTGGTTGTTCTGGTTATTATTTTGTTGATTTTGATTTTGAGTAGCTTGGGCTTGTTGTGCAATAGCAGCTAGGGATGGTGCTTGACCATTGGCAGTTTGACCATTGGTAGCTTGACCATTGGAGTTTTGTTCACCTGTTTGATTGGTGCTTTTACCATTTGCTCCAGCTAGAATTGTTCCGGCAACTAAGCTGTTGCTTGGTTTAGAGGTTAGAGTTTCTGCTTCTGCGTTGACCGTTACATTAATTTTAACTTTATCAGCGGGATTTAATGATTTGGCAATCTGTTGCGCCTGTTGTTGAGCTGTATTTCCAACTTGGGCATTTGCTACAGCCTGACCTTGTGCTTGAGCGCTAATGCCAGCGTTTGCTGTATTGGATTGGGGTCCTGCATGGGAGTTGGTTTGTGCCCCTTGGCCCGCGGTTCCGTTATTCCCTTCAAGAGGGCCTACATTAGCTAACTTGGCGTTTGGTCCAGCATGAGCATTACCGATACTTTTGCCTATCTCACCCCTAAGAGTTGTAGCGACTGAGTTGCCAACCTCTATACTGGCATTTGCACCTAGGACGGCCGCTTGTTGTGTTGTCCCATTGCCGTTGTTAGCTGTTGCTTGATTGATTGAATTCGCATTCCCATTGACTTCTTGTTGGCCCAGTCCATCAGCTTCACCATTTTGTGGTTTTGAAGGACCTTGGTCGCTGCTTTTATCTGATTGCGATGAATTATTGGAATCGTCATTGTTGCGGGGGGCTTGCTCACTGCTATTGTTATGAGCACTTCCATCGTCGCGATAATCATTTGAAGTTGTATCGCGTGCTTCTGGCCCACCTGCATCACGTGCTTCTGGCCTGCGCAAATCATCATGGCGGGGGTCTAGGTCATCGCGATGGTCACTCTGATCTGTTGCGTGACTGTTTTTGCTTTGATTATCAATATGGTCTCTAGTATTGCGATAATCATCAACGGGTTGCCCTGCATCGATCAGTTTAGCAACGCCACTGATACCCGCTTGCTGAGATAATGAACTCAGGCCTGCGTCGAAAGTTGTACCTGCGGTGGTGACAAGTTGGCGGAAGGTATTTGCCAGCTTCTCTAAAGACATATCTTTGTTCCGAGTGGGAACCGTGCCTATGGATGCATCAGCGTTTCGTGTGTTATTTATGTCTAAATGTTCCATTGCTAAGTCCTCAAAATTATAATTCAGTCGTAAATTATGCAATCTACGGGCCAACTTTGAATATTAATATTAACTTATTGAAATAAAACGATATAATTATATTTATCGACTAAATTAGCCTATTATAGGGGGGGGTGTAGGCAACTTTTAACTAGGCAATAAGGCTTTTTTTCTTATTTGCTGACACGTGTTGTGTACATGATATTACTATCAATAGGTTTCCTGATCAGACGTCTCAAAAGTAGGAAGTTAAGTCTAAATCATTTTGTAGTGGGTCGAAATCACCTATGTCCTCGCAAATTTGTGTGCCCGGTTTGTTATTTGAGAAGCATGCGGGGAAATACTAATAAGAAACGGTTGCAATTTATATATGATTTTCCTGTAATTATTAACCATTTGTTCGCAAAATTATTTGTAAAGTGTGATATTAAAATCATATAAATTTTATAAGGCCTGATTAATGGAAGATAATAAAAAGCTCCCTAATGTAGGGGTAAATCTGAAAAATCAAGAGCCAGAAGAGACGCATATTCCTTCAAAAAATAGTGGTGGTTTAAATATTTCTGCAGTTGGATTCTCAGAAGCCGGCAAAGAGCTTGACGTGCCAGAGAAAAGTCAACCGATTTCTTCCTCAGAGCTGGGGATCGAAGCAGATTTGAAACGCGCGGCGATGCTATTTCAGCAATCGGAAGTAGGCGATGCAGAAGCAATTTATCGAAAAATTCTAGATAGAGATCGTTCCCAGCCAGTGGCGCTCAACATGCTGGGTGCGATTGCGTACGTAGCTCGTGATTATGAACAAGCGATAGATTTTATCAAGATGGCGATTATTGAAGACCCGGAATATGCCACTGCCTATAATAATTTAGGGCTGGTCCTCGGGGCTACTGACCGTCATGAAGAAGCGATCGAGGCCCTAAATCACTGCTTAAGTCTTAACTCAAATGATCCCATCGCCCATTATAATATGGGATGCTCTTTACTGGAACTTCGCCAATTTGACAGCGCAATGGCATCTGCTAACAAAGCGGTTACTCTAGCGCCCGATAGTATTGATAATCTGATATTGAGTGCAAGAATTCTCCACGATGGAGAAAAATACGAAGATGCTATCTCTGTTGCAGAGATAATACTTTCACGGGACACTTCCCGGAAGTTGATACATAATATCAAAGGGCACTCTCTGGAGTTATTAGGACATTATAATCAAGCTCTGGAAAGTTATAGTCTAGCTTTGTCTATTGACCCGGATGACCCGGAAACTCTTGTAAATTTAGGGCATCTGTTTTTTAGTCTTGGTCAACTTGATAGTTCAATTGAGGTGTTAGAGAAAGTGGTTGAAAATGACCCTACGAATGGTGCCGCTCTAAAAGGACTGGGTTACGCCTATCTATCGATAGGGCAAATAAAGGCGGGAATGATTGCGTTAGAAAGTCGATGGCTGGATCAAGAATATGAGCACCTTTACAAAGATTATATGCACTTACAATGGGATGGTATCCAGGACCTGATTGGAAAAACTATATGGCTTTGGCCTGAGGCCAGGCCAAAAGATATGGTGATTTGGTCGTCGACTATTCCTCAGTTATCCGACCGTTCTAAGCGATGTATTGTTGAAGTGCCTCCGAAATTTTTTCCTCTATTTTCGCGATCCTTTCCTGATGCTGACTTGCGGGAAACAACCAAGGAAATCGATCAGAACTTAACTGTTTTTGACACTCATTTACCTATGGGGAGCCTTTTCTTGCATTCAGATATTGGTCCGAGTTCGGAATGTGATGCGTTTCTGGTGCCAGACCCAGTAAGAGTTGAGTATTGGCGCAAGCGCCTGGCTGAATTAGGGGCCGGCCCCTTCATAGGCATTAGCTGGACAAGTCCCTTTATGAATCTTTCCAGAGCGCCAAACTATACGGCCATTGATGATTGGAAACCAGTTTTCGGAAAAAAGGCAGTATTCATTAATTTGCAAAGTGGCGAGTGCCAGAGTGACCTCGAGCACGCAAAACAAGAGCTTGGTTTTGAAATCCATAACTTCGATGATCTGGATTTATATGATGATATTGATGAGGTTGCTGCCCTATCTGCAGCACTCGATTTGGTTATTAGCGTATCAACCACAGTCGCTGCAATTACGGCAGGGGTTGGTACTGAGACATGGTTGCTATCATGGAAAGAAAGCGTCTGGAATAACATTCTACATGCGCCGCGCGGTCCCAAGGTTGTCAATTTTGAACGAAGTACAGTTGAAACGTGGGAGTCAACATTTATGGACATGGCATCTCGATTAACTGACCGTTCTAGCGCGATTGCGCGCTGATAACGCCATGACTGTGGTTGTAAGATCGGAATCGAAAAAATAATGCTTGAAAAGAAAAAACAGAAACGACGTTCAAAAAAAATCTCCCAAAAACACCAAAAAACTAATTTTCAGTCGGGCGATCCCTTGTCGGCTAAGATGCAGGCTACGCTGAAGGTAGCTATTCAACATCATAGTAAAGGAGAGTTGGCGTTATCTGAGGCTATGTACAGGAGTGTATTAAAGGAGTTTCCCAATCAACCCGAAGCATTGCATTTTTTGGGACTGGCAATCCATCAGGCTGGACGGAGTGAAGAAGCTGTAAAACTGCTTCGCAAAGCTGTAGAAATTAAACCTGATTACGATGCCGCTTTCGGTAATTTAGGTAATGCTTTGGTTGTTCTTGAAAGGTATGATGAAGCGATAAGTAATTATCGGCAGGCGCTCAAGATCAACCCGAAGAGTGCTGAATTACACAATGCTATCGGTATTGTTTATAAGGCAAATGGGCAACGAGAAGAGGCCATCATGCATTATGACCAAGCCATCTTAATTCATCCGGAATATGTTGAGGCACATAATAACAAGGGCAGCGTCTTGATGGACGGCTTTGAATTTAATGGCGCTCTTGAGTGTTTTAAACGTGCACTTCTATTGAACTCAAGTATGTCGAAATTACACATAAATCTGGGGCAGACCTATTATGAGCTTGGGCAGTTTGAAGAAGCTACAGTAAGCTTTGAAAATGCAATTCAAATAGCGCCTCAAAATGCGGAAGTATATTTTTATTTAGGAAATTCCAAATATAATCTTGGGCATATTGAAGAAGCCATCGATTGTTTTCGGAGTGCAATTGATCTCAATTCAAATGATGCAAAGTTCAATATGGGTCTTGGTAAGATCTATATTGAACAGGGATTATGGGAGCTTTCTGTCAATGAATTCAAACAGGCAATAAGTGTTCAACCTGAATATGGGGATCCATACATACACCTAGGTGACCTATTAAAAGAAAAGGGGTTCCATGACGAGGCGCTTGAAACCTATCATAAGGCTCTCATGACCAACTTTGAAGATCCAATCAACCACAATTGGGATGCGTCTTCAGTACACAACAGGATCGGGCTTTTGCATACGACTTTGGGTCGGCAGGTTGAGGCCTTAAAGAGTTTCCGTGCTTCAATTGAATGTAATCCAAAAAACGTTGAAGCGCATGGTAATTTAGCAGCTATCTTCGTTTACAGCGGAGCGTTTGAAGAGGCTGATGCTCATTTTGATACAGCAATAAGGATTGAGCCAAAAAATCCAACCATTCTTTCTAATAAATTTTTTGCAGCACAATATCATTTGGGTCAAAGTGCAGAATCACTGTACGCGTTGGCTTGTGAATGGGAGCAAGAACATGCAACGTCCTCTTGTACCAATTGGCCGATACACCAAAATGATCCTGATCCGGACCGTATGTTGCGTATTGGTTTTGTGTCAGGTGATCTAGGTCACCACCCCGTTGGCTTTATTATTCTTAATTTACTTAAATCATTGTCAGTGCTCCGGATGGTGACAATTTGTTATTCTACGAGGCCACCAGATACTGGAACTGGGAAGATTAAGGCAGCTGCATCAATTTGGCGTAATGTTCATGAAAAAAATGATGAATTTATTACTGATTTGATACTTGCCGACGAGATAGATATTTTAATTGATCTCTCCGGGCATACAGGAACCACATTACCTGTATTTGCAAGGAAACCCGCGCCTATACAAATTTCTTGGGCGGGGTGGGTTGGAACAACGGGGCTATCTGCCATGGATTACGTCCTGTCAGACAAGTATTCCACATTACCTGATGAGGAAAAGTATTATACAGAAAAAATAATACGGATGCCTGATGGTTGGATATGTTTTGCGCCTGCGGATACGGCACCTGCGGTTGGCCCACTTCCAATGAAACGAAACGATTACATCAGTTTATGTGCTTTTTGTAATCCTGCAAAAATTAATGAAGACGTTATCTCCGTATGGTCAAAAATAATGACCGCTTTACCAAGTTCTAAATTGTTAATTAAGTACAGGGGGATTAGCTCAAAATTAAACCAAGATAGAATTTGGGAATTGTTTAATACTGAAGGAATAAATCAATCAAGAGTAGTCTTGGAGGGGTGGTCGCCACATAGTGAATTGATTGCGCGGTATAATGAAATTGATATTGCGCTTGATACTTTCCCCTATTCAGGTGGAGTAACCACTTTTGAGGCATTGTGGATGGGCGTTCCTGTTGTCACTATGCCTGGCGGGACATTCGCAAGTAGGCACTCACAAAGTCATCTATCTACAATGGGGCTCCTGGAACTGATTGCTGAAGATCAAGATGCGTATGTGAAGATCGCTGTTGACCTCGCGAACGATGTTGAGCGTCTTTCTAATTTGCGTGCACGGTTAAGGCCGATAATGGCCGCGTCTCCATCATGTGATGGCAAACTGTTTGCAGATAATTTTGAAGATCAGCTTCGTGATGTCTGGCGTACTTGGTGTGCAACCTCTGGTAATAGTGAATAAGTAATGATACGATTTTTTAGGGCACTTGGTTAAACTATAATTGTAGAAAATAGTTTTATAAGATTTAAAAAGATTGACTCTTTTAAAATATTCGTGTTCAATACAGATGCTTATAGTGTTTTTTAAAATATTAGACGCGAAATTCAGTTTAATTATTAGAATAATTTTTGGCTGAAATAAATTTAATGTGATAGCAAGAATGCTATCTCCTAACCTTAGAATAAGGAATAGACTATGTCAGATATTACACTTACATCGAGTATTCGAAAAAACCTTCTTTCTCTTCAAAACGCATCTAAGCTTCTAGATACTACTTCAGAGCGCTTGTCTACGGGTAAAAAAGTTAACAGTGCCCTCGACAATCCGAGTTCATTCTTTACTGCACGTGGTCTTACTAACCGTGCTTCTGATTTGACCGGACGCAAAGATGGCCTAGGTCAAGCAATCTCGCTTCTTCAAGCAACCGATAAATCGATTACTTCCATCACAACCCTTGTAGACCAGGCTAAAGCGACGGCTCAGGCAGCTGAAGAAGCTTCTACCGCTGGAATAACATCGCTTACATCTGCTTCCGCATCGTTTGTTGGTACGGGAGAAACGGGTGTAGCAACCTTATCTACTGAGGCTATTGCTGCAACGACAGCTAATACCAGTGCACTGTCAATAAAAGGTCAGACGGGAACTATCGTAAACACATCCTCGACTCTAACGCAAATGACAGGGGCAGGTGTTGCAGATGCAAGCACCCTTATCTTTACTCTTCAGCTCGATCAGGGGCAAACCATACCTGCAGGCACTGCAGGCACGAGTACAATTAATGGCGCGTCTACAATCACTCAAACTCTGACGGCTTTGAACGCTTTAACCGGAGTTACAGCTGCTTTTAATACGGCCACTGGAGCCATCGATATCACCGGTATAGGTGGACTAGAGCTTGGGTTTACAGGAACTTCAAAATATTCTGCAGATACGGGTCTTAATGTAGTTGCTACAGATGGTACAGCTACCGCAACGACATCATTGATTGCGAGTGCTGGCACGGCTACATTTAATACAACAGGGACTAGTGCTGATTTGGCTGCTGCTGCGTTCGGTTTGACTGATGCAAACGCAACGGACGTAATTTTTACTATTGATGGGACTGCTACAGCTGCCATCGTTACTGATTTCTTGACCGTTGATGCCTTGGCTAACACAATCAGTGCACTCAGTGCAGACATTACTGCGACATTTAATGCAACAACCAAAAAGATCGATATCACTGGTAACAATGGTACAGTTATTCAGCTCAACGGCACTACAGCGACAGAGTTTGGTATAACAGAAAATGGCGGCGCAACGGCGCTTAGAACAGGTATAGATTATGCAGTAACTGACGGTACTGCACCTCCGGTTACAGCTCTTCTTACTGAAATTCTTGATGGGTCTTTAGTAAATGATACGTTAACATTCGGCGTAACTGGTGGCAGTTCAGGTACTGCATTTTCGGTAACTTCAACATCTACTATACAAGACATGGTTGATGCTATAAACGCATCTGACAGTTCTTTGACGGCCACCTATAATACTACGACAGGGAAAATAGCAGTCACTGCAGCTGATGGTACAGCTGTTACGGTAACTTCCGGTGGCACTACAGGGTTATTTGCAGCAGCTGGCTTTACTTCAGATGGGACGACAGCACTAGTATCAGGGACGGCGGTCACTCTTGGTGCTAAAGGCACAGCAAGTGAAGTAGCTTCTTTAAATAGTGATTTCCAGAGTATTTTGGAGAATATTGACTCGTTAATAAAGGATGCGTCCTTTAAAGGAATTAATCTTCTTTCGGGGTCAAATAGTTCTATCGTCAAATTTAATGCCGATGGGTCCTCTGCTCTGACCATTGAAGGCCTTGATATCGGTGTCACAAATAATGTCAATTTCAATTTCACAAGAGATGCAAGTGGCTATGACTTTACTGCCGCGGGTGATATTGGACAGGCTTTGACGGATACGGCAGCTGCAGTTACTCAGCTTCGTAGTATTGCGTCTACCTTTGGTACTGATATGGGTGTTATTCAAGCACGAGAAGACTTTACCTCTGAACTGGTGAACGTTCTTGAAAGTGGTGCTGGCAAGTTGATTAATGCAAACTTGGAAGAAGAATCAGCTAATATGTTAGCGCTACAGACACGACAAGCCTTAGGTATTCAGGCTCTGAGTATCTCGAACCAGTCGAACCAGAGCATCTTGTCTCTATTCAGATAGTAAGATCTAAGTGATGGAGCTGGCCCGTTTGGCCAGCTCCATCAAGTTCTTTCGGGAAAATGGTACTAGGCATGTCGCTTAAATTGCATTTAAAACCGCATGAAAAATGTATTGTTGGGGGGGCAGCCATTCAAAATGGCGATAAATCCGCATCCTTCATTATAGCTAATCATACGACTATATTGCGAGAAAAGCATATCTTGACGGAAGAGATGGCCAACACTTTAGCCAAACAAATCTATTTCGTTGTTCAGTTGATTTATATCGACGGCGGCATTGACCAAAGCAAAGAAAAACATGGAGCGTTCTTTTCACTAATTAAGGAATTCGTGCAATATT